>NZ_JBJPHT010000002.1:0-189028 GCF_052939475.1 Phormidesmis sp. 146-20 | reverse complement strand
TTGGACAGAAGACATTGGACAGAAGACATTGGACAGAAGACATTGGACAGAAGACATTGGACAGAAGACGTTAGACATTATTAGACATTAGGAGATCTGTCGTAAAGACTTGCCGAAATTTAACTGCGTAGCGTCTCGATCGTGATGTGAGCAATGTTCACCCTGCGGTTGGTAAGTTGTTTGGGGGAATGACCTTAGACAGAAAATCAAAGACCTGCCTCCAGAGTCTAAAGTCCGATATTCAACGTCCAAAGTCTTTCGCCGATCTTTTCACTTACCAGTGTATTTCCTGCAAGGTTGAGGTGAATGTGATCTTGGTAGAGCGTTTCAGGCTGATTGGCTGCATTGAATAAGGGCAAAAAGTCGAGATAAGTGATCGCTTCAGATTGAGTAAATTCTATGAGTCGCTGACGGGCTTTGACTTCGTAATCGCGCGATCCGGGTTGACCGATTTCTCGCAGCAAGGGAGTCATCACTAAAAGAAACTGCGCCCCGCTCTGCTTGACGAGAAGATGAATTTGCCGAATGGCTTCTAGATTTGCGCCGACTCGATCGCCCCCTTCTGCATAAACTGCCTTCAATTCCTCGGACACAGGAGGCGGCGGTAAAAAGCGATTGAACGCTTCGATCAGGGCCAGAGGCGGTTTGCGATCGGGATAGTTGCGATCGTGTCCCACGGGTAGAGGGGTCGGAGCCGTGGCAAATAAATCGTCTGTGTTGATTACCAGCACAACTGCCTGAGCGTCAAAAAGTCCGAACTGCTTGAGATACGCTAATTCATTGCGAGGGGCCCAGGAGTTGGCGGAAGCGTTGAGAACTTCGAGGGGAACGCTTTTGGAGGATCTAAGCCAGGTTGCCAGCATTTCTGACAAGGTGTTGGGTTGATCTGTCCACCAGCCGCCATTGACGATCGAGTCTCCAATCATCAAAATTCGCAGCGTTGCGTCGGGGCGCTTGGTTGAAATGGAATCGCTCCGCATCGAGAACTCATTGATCTCAATCCGATTGCCAAAGCGTCGGACTTTTTGATTGGGCGCTAACAAGTAGCCAATGTGGGGATCAGCTAAATAAAGTAGTGGATCACCAAACCCAAACAAAAGCCGCAGGGCAATTTCTAACAGGATCAGGAGTACCGTCACGAGTAGGAAAGCGACCCCTTGCGGGTAACTCAGAGAGAGCGACACAAGTTTCAGCACATAGATGACGAGTGAATTTGCTTTTCTATCTTGACCTGTGCGGTAACATCCGTCTTCCGTAGCGTGGTTTGGAATTATGAGAATTGAATTGATAAATATTCACAGCCAGCGTTGATTAGATTACTAGAACTAATCAAATACAAAAGATAAAATAATGCTTGAGAAAGAGGGTGATCCTTCATTTCGTCACTACCTTGGGAGTGAAATTAGTTACACACTTTTTAGACACTACTGGAGCGTGCAATCATGTCAGACCTGAACCGTGGCATCATGAAATTTGAAGGGGCAGATAGTCCCGCTGCAATCACTGTGTCGTCTGTGGTCATTCTTGGCAGCATTGCTGTTTTGATTCTTTGGGCTTTGCATTCTGCCTATATGGTGGGTTAGTGATTTGCTTTTGGCCGTTAGGATTGTGAAGTAAATAACCCATAATGGCTGGCGGTTAAAACCGCGCCTACAAGCACGAAGTCTGCCTTCGCAGACTAGGAAGATGGTTCAATCTGCGAAGGTGGCTTTGTTGAAATAGCCTTTTATGTTTTGTGTTCTATAGCAATCCGAAATCACTCGTGAAATGCAAAATTGATCGTGCCCCCTAAATCCCCCAAAATTGGGGGACTTTGAGCCGAGAGACTTCCTAAATTCCAAGATCCATTCCCAAGTTTCAAAGTCCCCCAGAATGGGGGATTTAGGGGGCGAAGCGAACTGGAACGGAGCGACAAAAATCTGCTCATGGCTCATTTAGGATTCCTATAGCTAACCCCCAAAAGTGAATGGTCTATTTTCCTTTGATTGGGTTGGCTCGACGCACTAAGGCATCTGCGGTGACGGCTAGTACCAGGACAGCCCCCTGAACAATGTTTTTGACGCTTTGTTCTTGATTGAGCAGATCTAAACCGTTGTCGAGACTGCCAATGATTAAAGCACCCAGCACAACTGCCCAAACAGAACCTCGTCCGCCAAACAAGCTGACTCCACCAATGACAGCGGCAGCGATCGCATTCAACAACAACGTGGCACTAATCTGAGTCGCAACAGCAGTACTGCGAGAGGTGAGCATAATTCCTGCGACCGCGGCCAGCGTCGATGCCAGCGTGAAGACTGCAATCTTCATGCCAATCACATTGATCCCGGCGCGACGAGCCGCTTCTTCATTACCGCCCACTGCATATAAGTGTCGCCCAAATCCAGTTTTGCGAAGAATCAGCCAGAACACCACAATCAAGCCCAGCGAAATCATCACCGCTTGAGGAACACCCTGATAGGACTGGAACAGAAACACCAATAAGAACACGAGCGCGAATACGGCGGCGACTTGTGAAATTAAGTTAGTCACTTTGCGAGTTCTCAATCCCGATCGAGCGCGTCGCCCTTGTTCATACCACAGACCCAAAGCGTATAAGCCTGCCAGCACAATGGGAAGACCCCAACTCAAAGCAGGATTGAGATAAGTCGGCGCTAACGATCGAATCACCGGATCTCGAACAATCAGCGTACTTTGGGCCCCCATGACAAGCAGCAGGAATCCGGCATAGCCGATCGACCCCGCCAATGTCACAATGAAAGAGGGAACGCGAAGAACAGCAACAAAAAAGCCATTGACCAATCCAATCACGGCTCCGGTTAACAACGCTGCTCCGATCGCTGAGGCCGCATTCCAGTTTTGGTAAACCGACAGCGTGGCCATCACAGCGGCACAGGCTTGAGCAACCGCCGCCAAACTTAAATCAATTTCGCCCAACAGCAACACCAACACCGCCGCAGTACTCAAAATACTGATGACAACAATTTGCTGAGTCAGGTTTGAGAGATTTCTGGCTTGTAGAAAAACACCGTTTGTTGTGAGTTGAAAGTACAGGGTGATGATTGCTAATGTGATCAGGACAGGGAGAAACCCTAAATCACCGCGAATCAGCGATCGCAGGCTAAACTTCTCTTTGGGTACTAAAGGCGCGATTTCAGCATCCCCGGTAGAAGGCTGTTGTTCGACGACATTTTCTCGATCGGTGGTGGGATTCGTTTGATCTGAACTTTTCATATCAATTCCTATTCATGAGTCAGGGGTTTGCGGTGGACGGCCCCCGTGATCGAAGCAACAATTTGTTCTGAAGTGCTGTTTTTGATATCGAAGGTGTCTGCTCGTTCTCCAAGCCGCATGACGACCACGCGATCGGCGACTTCAAACACGTCGCGCAGATTGTGAGAAATCACAACGACGGCCAATCCTTGCTGCTTGAGGCGCTTAATTAGATTCAACACTTGCAGCGTTTGAGCAACACCGAGAGCAGCCGTTGGCTCGTCTAACAACACGACTTTGGGATGACGCAAAATGGTTTTGGCAACCGCGATACACTGACGCTGACCGCCCGACAGAGCCGCCACAGGTCGCCGCACCGAGGGAATTTTGACATCAAGCGTCTTTAATACATCCAGGGTTTGCCGCTCCATTTCTGTCTCATCAAGAACTTTGAGAACGCCTGGAATGATTTGGCGATAAGCTTCACGACCCAGCCAGAGGTTGGCGACTACATCTAAATTGTCACAGAGGGCCAGGTCTTGATAGACGGTTTCGATTCCCAACCGAGTCGAGTCTTGGGGACTGGCGATCGCCACTTTTTGCCCATCAATGAGAATGTCACCCTGATCGGGAACATAGGCCCCAGACATAGTTTTGATCAGGGTCGATTTTCCGGCACCGTTGTCACCCACTAGCCCGACTACTTCACCCGCATAAACCTCAAAATCAACGTTTTTTAGGGCATGTACGCCGCCAAACGATTTGTTAATGTTGCGTAACTCCAGACGTGGCACTCGTTGCGGAGCGGCCCCGTTAGGAATGGTTGAGACTTGACTTTCCACAAATTTAACTCCCTTGTAACTCCCTAGATGCGATCGGACAGTTGACTTTCAGATTGAGATTATGAATTCGATTATTTTTTCGCTTCGGTGTCAAGCGTCTGCCTCCAACCCCACTCTGGGAAACTTTGAGACTAGATTCCCGGTTGAGAGGTCTTTACAGGTGGAGGATTTGAGGGGCTGTCAAGATTTTTAACCGCAGCAAACGTTTTCATCGAATTCATATTGTTTTAGCTTTTGCAGGTTCCGGTCGTGTCTCCGGTCAAACCATTGCAAACTTGGTCTTTGGTTAAGTAGCCATCAGAAATGACGGTTTGCTGTACGTTGGTTTTGTCAACCGCGATCGGAGTCACCAAAACAGAAGCAACTTGTCCGCCTGCTTTTGTCTGAGTTTGACCGTTGACGAGAGAGCCTGGATCAGTGCCATTACTCAGGGCAGCAACGAGTTGGGCGGTGGCTTGAGCTTCTTGGATGATCGGTTTATAGATAGTCATCGCCTGATCACCCGCCAGAATATTTTGAATTCCACTTAGCGTTGCATCTTGTCCGGTGACGAGAATCTTACCGTCTAGTTTTTGCGATCGCAGGGCTGCTACTACTGTATTCGCCATTCCATCATTGGCCACGTACGCAATCTGAACGTTGTTCTTTTCTTTAGTCAATACGCCTTCCATTAAAGATTGGGCGCGACCATTGTCCCAGTTAGGCGTGTATTGATCGAAGATTAGATTTACGTCTTTGTTATCGATCAGAGGCTGCAACGCTTTCATCGCACCTTCGCGAAATTGCAGCGCGTTGTTGTCGGTTTGGGAGCCGTTGATCATGACTAAGTTTGCGCCTTTTTTCAAGCCGTAAGCGCCTTTGCGAAACTGATCGACAATGTACTGTCCTTGCAGTTCACCGACTCGCACATTGTCAAATGAGACGTAATAGGCGGTGTCGGGATCTTGAATCAAGCGATCGTACGCAATCACAGGCACCTGACTCGCTTTGGCCCGCTGCACAATCACAGAGGCTTTTTCGCTGTCTTTGGGGTCAACAACCAGAATGCAGGCTCCTTTTGTCAAAACGGCTTCGGCCTGATTTTGTTGAGAGTCGGCATCATTGTTGGCGTTGGAGTATTGAATCGTCGCACCCGGAACTGCTTTCTTGATTTCCTGGTCTAGCAGGGGGCGATCGTAGGCTTCATAACGAGCCGAGGAGTCCGATTCGGGGAGTAGAACGCCGATATTTTTGCATCCCTTAGCAGCAGAAAACTTAGTTGCAGTTTCGTTGTTTGCAGCGTTGGTTGTCGTGTTGCCAGGTGTGTTGTTAGGCGTATTGTTTTGTGCAGTGTTTGTATTGCTACAGGCAGTAAAAAAGATAATTCCTACCAGCGGCAGAAATTTAGTCAGTTTTCTAATCGTATTCATGGAAAAGTTTTGAATCCTTGTGGTTCTCTGAAGTGTTGTTATATTGTGAGTTTAGCAGATATTTTTTTGTGTCTGTCAAATTGACTACCATTTTCAAAAAACTTTACGTTCTAAGATTAAGTTTTAACATAAAACCTGTGGGCAGAGATATTATTAGATCTGTGTTAAATCTATCTCCACCCACATGACAAACTTAGAACGAGAAGACCGTTCTCACGACACCAATCACAGTATCTTCGTTCGCTTCGTTAAATTCTGGATTGGTTACCCAAATGACACCCGGTGTAATCGAGATATTGTCGTTGAGGCGATGGCGGTAAAAGGCTTCTACGTGTAAAGAAGTATCACGATCGCGCTGTCCAATTCCTCCCGAAGACGAGGTGAGCTTGGGTTGTTGACCCACTAAAATGCCGCCCAGATTCCCCTGCTTTAACAGGTCAGGAAATGCCAGCGTAACTGCCCAGTTCCACACATCTCCATCGCCTCGGCCGACATACCGATGATTGGCATAGCCAACCCAACCCCCCAATGCAAACTTAGGCGACAGTTGAAAGGTGCCTGAAATACCATAGGCATTCACATTTACAGGAACGCCAAAATTGCTGTTGGACAAGTTGCTTCCGGTTGCGGTCAGGTTAAACTCGTTGCCCGGAGTCAGCGTGTCAAACGGAGTATAGGCATTGATGTAGGTGAAACCGATGCGTGAGGAAGTTCCCAGATTCAAAATAAACTGGGCTAGTGCGCCATATTGACCGTCAGTTAGACCGTTTTTGTCGGCTGGATTGTTTGCCACCGAAGTCAGATAAGCCAGGTTTAATTCACCTGCTGTCCCAAACTGGTGCCGAATCCCAATCCCTGCGCCGCCAGAGTAGTTGTAAATTGGGTTCCGTAAGGCAAACAGCGAAACGGCTCCACCATCAAAGTAAGGGTTTAACTGAGACGATGCATCCAAGTCCACAAAGCCATTTCCAGTACCAGCGAGGTAGACATTGGTATTGGCACCGATCGGGAATCGATAGCGCAACAAACTCAAGCTCACCTGATTGCGGCTGTCACCATCAAATTCAATGCGCCCCATGTTAGTGCCGAGAGTGCCCGATCCGACGACACCCGTGGGACTGGTCGGGTCAAACCGTGTCGCACCCAAGGGCGTAACGTTGTTAGCCTGCAATCGAGTCGTCAGCAAGTCTCTACCCGAAAAGCTAGTGTTGAGATTAAGCCGCACCCGATAGCCCAGGGTTGGGTTCTTTTCGACCTCTTGACCTGTGACCACATTGTCGCCCTGAAGGGGGCTAATCAAGCCGAAAATCACTTCTCCTTGCAGTTTGGTGGTGGTGGAGAATTGCTGGCTTTCTAGCGTCGCGGTGCGGGCTTCTAGTGCATCGACTCGTCCGCGAATGGTGGCTAGCTCGACTGAAAATTCTTGCTGGAGTCGCTGAAGGGTTGCCAGGTCTTCTTTTTTGACGAGATCGGCTGTCGAAGCAGCAATCAGTTCATTGACGCGATCGAGACAAGCATTCAGTCCAGCCGCGAATTCGTAGCGAGTCAGGGCGCGATTGCCGCGGTAGGTTCGGTCAGGATAGCCCGCAATACAGCCGTAGCGTTCTACGAGAGATTGCAGCGCCTGAAATGCCCAATCAGTCGGTCGCACGTCAGACAGTTGAGAAACAGAAGTAACCTGATCGATCGCCGTTGGTGTCTGAGCTAGAAGTTGCGGTTTGGTCGGCTGTAAAGCAGGATTCTCAACAGGTTGAGTGTGGTTAGGATTTGCAGCTTTCTCGATCCCTGAACGGGTTGTTTGTGCCAGAAGAGGCGAGGCGATCGTATCCGCAGACGTGGACTGAGTAATGTCCTTGGTCAGTTGAGCCTTCGGGACAGCCTGCAAATCTACGACTTTTTCGGCAGTTTTGAGCGGATTGACAGTGGGCAAATCGACAGCAGGCAAATCGGTAGAAGTCTGAGCGGCTCGAACGATCGCCGGAGACAACAAAGAAAGGGTTGCGGCGAGTGCGATCGAGTTGGCGAAAAATTGGTATTTCAAAATTCTTTCCTCACAGCTTGAATGAATATCCAAATTACAAAGTGGCACCGAGCTAGTCCGATGCCTGGGGGCAAAAAATAATGATTTCAGAATTAGCTTCAGTCCAAAGAAACCTCAACAGTTCTCAACTAGAAGTCCATCTGAATTTTGTTTTCAGCACCATGTTTTTCCAGCACAGTGCAAAGTGAGCGAACTATAGAGCAACGCTAAAGAACTTTTAAGTTCAGTCGATCGAAGTGAGGTTGAGCGTCGAATTAGTCTTCTCTACGATGCCTTCGGCACTTCTGTTATTTCTAATACATTTAGATTAATTTGTTTTAGGCTTTATTCTCCTCTGCCACAGGATAGAGGTGATTGCAAAGAATAAATGTAAAGAAGAATCTATCAAACTGTAAAGCCCTCCTGAACGACTATTTGAAAGTTTGAGACTCAAAATCGTTCATAAGGAGTAGCTAGAAAAAGATCAAATTCTTTATGGTTAATCGACCTTCAATTGTTAAGAAAAATGACTAAAGTGGCGAAAAAGAAGGCGGCTAATTTCCAATTTGAATGGTTAAGATTTCTACTAGATTACGCTGCTTAAATTTATATGAGTAGGGCTGTTTTCGTAGCAATTCTTATTAGTGAGCCTTTCTGAATCTGATTATTCAATTGTAAAATAATCCTACTCTATGTATTGTCGAATTTTGATTATCTGAAGCGTTCTCGATCGCAGGCGAGACCCTGGACATCTTCCCTAGGCCCCCTTAAAGAAGTCAGTAGATTGCATAGAGTTTTGGCGTTGCTGATTGGAGAGATGAATCTGTGGGAAGTGTCCATCTTTTCGCCCCCTAAATCCCCCAAATTGGGGGACTTTGAACCTTGGGTTTCCCGCCGCTTTGGGGCAATTCATCCCTTGATTCAGCAACGCCAGAGTTTTTAGGAGGCTGCTGGGGTAAATTGCAGTTGGCGCGCACTGCCATCATCTTTAAAGTGTTGTTCACCTACGCCCACACATTCGACAGTGATTTCTCGATCGCTTGGTTTCCAGTTTCCCTGCCTCGCCTCAATTTGAACGGTAGTTTCTTGAACTCGATAGGTCGTCGTTGACCAGGCACCCGATCGATACTCAAAACTGTCCCCATCATCTTCGTACAGTGTGAATTCACCCACACCGGGCCAAGTGTGAATCCGGAGGTGATCGATCGGGCGTTCATCCACGTATTGCATAATAGGTTGTAGCGGAATGATTGATCCGGCTTTAACATACAGTGGCATCCGTTCTAGAGGCGCGTCAGCAAGAATGTGAGTAGACCCTTGATAGCGATCGCCGCTCCACCAGTCGTACCAAACCCCCGCGGGCAAGTAGACCGATCGCGCCTCCACACCCGGACGACACACAGGGGCAGCCATCAACGCTGAACCCAACATAACTTGATCGTGAAGATGATAAGTTTTGGAATCGTGGGGATACTCATAAAGCAATGGTCGAAGGATAGCACTTCCTGTATTTGATGATTGCCAAAAAAGCGTATAGAGATACGGCAACAACTGATAGCGCAATTCAATCGAGTCACGACAAATTTGCTCGGTACGATCGCCAAATGCCCACGGTTCATGAGGCAATGACTTTAAGGCAGAATGTCCGCGCATCAATGGATAGAGCAATCCCATCTGCATCCATCGAGCAAACAATTCTGGAGTCGCATTCCCGGCAAATCCGCCAATATCCGCCCCCACAAATGTCACCCCTGACAGCGCCATATTACAGAGCATTGGCAGCGACATTTCCAAATGCTCCCACAGCGATTGGTTGTCCCCCATCCACACCGACGACCAGCGTTGAATTCCCGCAAATCCTGAACGAGTTAGCACGAACGATCGCTGATTTGGCCTCAGTTTTTCTAATCCCTGATACGCCGCTTGAGACATGGTTGAACCGTAGAGATTATGCGTTTCAGCATGAGTGCCGCCTTCTTGGGGTGGGCCTTGAGGGGCATCTAATGGAAAGGAAATCTTCTTGCCGCTGTCACCAAAAGGACGCTCATCCAACGTCGGCTCATTCATGTCGTTCCAGATGCCCGCCACACCCGCATCGGTGAGAATCTTTTGGCGATCGCCCCACCAGTCACGCACTTCAGGGCGCAAAAAGTCAGGAAACACCGATTTGTCAGGCCACACATAGCCATACACTAAGTGTCCATCCGTCGTTCTCACAAAGTAATCGTTCTGCAATCCTTCGTAATAAATTTTGTATTCACCGTCCGGTTCATATTTCACACCTGGATCAACGATCGTAACGGTCTTGAATCCATTTTGCTGCAACTCCCCAATCAGTTTCGCGGGGTCAGGAAAACGAGTCGGACTCCAGGTGAAAACGCGATAACCCTGCATATAGTCAATGTCGAGATGAATGACATCACAGGGAATCTTGCGATCGCGAAACTCTTTAGTCAGCCTTCGTACCACATCTTCTGATTCATAGCTCCAGCGACATTGGTGATAGCCCAGCGCCCACTTTGGCGGTAGGGGCATCCGTCCGGTTAGCTGGGTGTAGGTGTCGAGAATCTGGGCGGGTGTCGCACCGTAAATGATGTAATAGTCAAGTTCTGAACTGTGCGCCAACATCTGCCAGACATCAGGTTTAGTGGCTCCCAGATCAAATTCGCTCCAATAGGTCACGTTGAGAAAAATCCCGTAAATCAAGCCAGGACGCAGCACCGTAAAAAAGGGAATTGCCTGGTACATTTCGTTGTCGATCGACGTGTAATCCAGCGCATCCACCGTCCAGTTTGTTTTGATCTGCGATCGCTTGTCTAACAGTCCCGTACGTTCGCCAAATCCATAAAAGTGGTCTTCAACTTCAATTGTTTTCCGGGCGGCAACCTGCCCAACTCGCCAGCCCATCCCCATTTCAGCATCTTGTGCAAATGGCTGTCCATTGGCATCGTAGTAGCTAATTCGACAAGGACGACGCTGAATTTTGACTCGAATCTGATCAGTTTTGATCTCAATCGACGCATCAGTTTGTTCAACATCAAACGGTGTTTTTTCCCACTGATCGTCTGCTTGATTGACGGCCCACGATCGCTGCGGCAAAAACTCCCCCTGAGCCGCCATTCTCACTCTAATCAAAGTTGGAGACAACACACTCAGCTTGAGATGAACGTCACCACAGTCTAGATTAATGTAGCGATCGTCAACTTCAACACTCTGAACATCTGCGATCGTGTTCCACGGTTGATTAGTCTGAGGCAGTTTTCCAAAAACTTGAGGCATGGGAAAGGTAATAAGGGATAAAAGTTAGCCTTTGAGCAGAGATTCTGTGCCGTCGATCCAGATTTCAGTCCCAGAGATATGACTGGAGGCATTAGAGGCTAGAAATAAGACTAGCTGGGCGACTTGTTCAGAGGTTCCGGGTTCTCCATCAGTAAGAGGAATCTTCCCTTCAGGAAATTCGACAGGTTCTTTGATCGATTCTAGATTGCGTTGTTCCGTGTTATTGCTAATCTCAGTTTCGATCGCTCCTGGACAGATCACATTGACGCGAATTTTGTATCTCGCCAACTCTAACGCAACCATTTTAGTAAATGCAACTTGTCCTGCTTTAGAACAAGAATAAGCGGTCGCGCCAGTGTTGCTAAAAATTCGCGTTCCATTCACCGAAGCAGTCACAATGATAGAACCGCCCTGTTGTTTTAAGTAAGGTACGGCGTATTTAACCGTAAGAAACGTTCCTTTGAGATTAATGTTTAAGGTTTTGTCCCACTCTTCGGGTGAAAGTTCCTCGATCGCAGCCCACACGCCATTAATTCCAGCATTCGCAAACACGATGTCAATTTTGCCAAATTCCTGTGCTATTTTGTCGATCGCCTGCTTGACCTGATCTGGTTGAGAAATATCTGCGATCGTGGTTATTGCCTTGCCGCCTAGCTTTTGGATTTCGTCGATCGTTTGTTGACTGTCTTCAGGAGTGCGGTCAATTGCGCCAACAACGGCACCTTCTTGAGACAACAAAAGGGCTGCGGCTTTCCCAATTCCTGACCCGGCTCCTGTGATGACGGCGACTTTTCCGGTTAGTTGCATAATGTGCTCCTTTTGGGGGGATGAGGGATGAGGGATGAGGGAGAACTTTATTCCGCTTTGGGAGGAGGGATAAAATTGCTAGATTCGATCGCTTTCTTCGGATACATGGTCTGCATACGAGATCGCGGTTCCTCCATAGTGTCAAATCGCTGCCGCTACATCCTCAATCGAATCAGTAGGCAATCCGTTAACGACGACTTTCGCGCCTTCTTTAGTAAACTTGTGATCGCTTCTCTAATTCCGGCTCCTGTACCTGTTACGAATCGCTACTTTGTCTTGCAATCTACCTGCCATAAGTTTTATCCTTGCTGACTCCTCCCCAAACTGTTGTGTAGAGCCGCAAGCAATACCTCTGTCTATAGAAAGGTTATCTTCCTCTGTCTTAAGCGAGTAGGAACCAAGCGATCGCTTTGCTAGTGTGCAATAGACGAATGGAGAATTGTGATGACATATACAACTTCTGATACTGAGAATCAATTGGTGACTGGATTTCAAAGCCTCGATGTAGATCAACAGCTTGCCTTGTTCTACTTCATTTACAAAGAAATGGGACACTCGATCACGCCTGCTGCACCCGGAGCCAGCACTGCCTCACCCGAAATTGGAGAAGCTTATTTTAACCGCGTCAAAGAACTTTCCCACGACCAGCAACTAGAACTACAACGCGATCTGATCAACCACAAAGACACAGAATTCTCTCGCGAATACGGCGCACTTAGCGATACAACCAAACTTCTCTTTTGGTATCTACTTGCTCAAGGCATGGACAACCAAACGATCGTTCCCATGCCCCCAGGCTATGAGCTTTCTTCTGAAGCCAACCAAGTGTTTGAGCAAGTCAAGGCCCTAGAATTTGAGCAGCAGATCACACTCTTCCGGGATATTGTGTCTCCGATGGGTGTCGATCCGACTGTTATCCAACCAGGTAATAAATCTGGGTCGTAGATTAAAAACAGTCGGCAGAGTGAAGGGGATATTTACTAAGGTGCTGAAAGCCAACGGCGTTGTGATCCTATTACTGTTCAGTAACGACCCTTAGACCTGATCCCTTATCTGTCTACAAACAATAAGAAAAGTAGAGATCGATCGACCTCCGGCTAAGGAGAAAACAGACTGTCGATCGACCTCTACCAGTGCAACTTCAAGCTTTTGTCGTAGGTAACATTTGTGGAGTTTCTAAGCCTTTGTCTTCACTAACCCAAGCCTTCTAGTATCCACGTAGTAGCCACCCTTTAGTTCGTTTGGTTAGCTCTGTTAGAGTGGGTAGCTCTTTCAGCACTTCGACCTGTACCAAAACAGTGTTTTTACGATCGCATTCACCAGATCATTCCCCTGTTTAGATCCGACTTATCGAACTTCTCATAACTGAACAAGTGATTGATCAATTGATTTAGTGAACGGTTATCGATCGATTCAAATATGCAGGAATTTGGCAGACTGTTGAAGTTGATCTAATACCCGTCAAAGCTACTTCTAGACCTTTTTGATCTTGACGGTCTTCAGATACTCGCTGGGATTGGCAGCGTCGAAGGTAACACCATCAAAGAATTTCTCTAGGCCGCGAGTCGTTTCTTTAGGAATGTCAGCTTCAGCAATACTGATTTCTTTAGCAGCTTCTTTCCACAAGTCTTCCCGATTGGTTTTGTCTACTAGCGCTTTGATGTCAGTGTCACCCGGCAGCATTCCCCAACGCACGTTTTCGGTCAAAAACCAGGTGTCGTGGCTCTTAAAGGGGTAAGAAACAGTGCTGATAGCATCCTTCCAGTAGAGCGGCCCCATTTTGATGTCTTTGATCTCAGCTTGTCCGTCGCCCATCTTGTAGTTGCCTGCCAGGGGAGGAGACAGAATCTCAAGAGGCAGGTTAAAGTTTTGCCGCTTCGCCAAAATTTCTGCTAGTTCTTTACGGTTTTCTGGTTGGTCGCACCACTGTTGTGCTTCGATCACGCCTTTGATCAGGGCTTTCATCGCTTTGGGATGTTTATCGACCCAATCCGATCGCATTGCAAAATATTCTTCTGGGTGACTCGGCCAAATTTGAGCCGTCAGAGCCGCCATAAAGCCAATGTTCTCTGCCAAGATTCGATAGGGCCAGGGGTCACCTGTGCTAAAACCGTCCATTGTGCCTGTTTTCATGTTGGCAACTGTTTGGGCGGGTGGGACAGTGATCAGCTTTACGTCGGTATCGGGATTGATGCCACCTGCGGCTAACCAATAGCGAATCCACAATTCCTGATTGGCACTGGGGAAGGTGTAAGCGGCTGTAAATGGCGTGCCCTTTGCTTTTAGTTCGTCAAAGTAGCCTTTTGCTTGGGACAGATCGAGGTGAATGTTTTTGCCTAAATGCTTGTTCGCGATCGCAATCCCATTGCCCTGTGTCGAGGTTTGCAGCAGCACATACATGGGAATTTTTTGGTTTTGCGTGGTGATTTTGCCTTCGCTAATCAGGTAGGGCATGGGCATTTGAAACTGTGCGCCCTCAATGCCACCGCCGCCTGCGCCAATCACCAGGTTATCGCGCAAAGACCCCCAGGAAGACTGTTTGAGCACTTGGACTCCGCTCATACCGTGTTTGGCAAAGAAGCCTTTTTCTTGGGCGACGAGCAAGGGAGCCGATTCAAAAATGGGGATGTAGCCGATCCGCACGCTGGTTGTTTCGGGGGCTTGACCTGTCCCAGCATTTACCGCAGGAACGGCCGCCGGAGAGGTCGCATTTTCGGTGGTTGGCGGATTTCCAGCACAGCCTTTGAGAACGATCGATCCCATTGCGGTAGCGCCCGCTGTATAGAGAAATCGACGGCGAGAAACGTTGGACATATAGTTTTCTCCAAAAAGGTAGGGATATTTATTAAGTAGAACTATCGAAAAGATAGTCTTACTTTTGAAAGAAGCACTTCTTTTGTTAGATGTTAGTTTAAGCGCTTTAAATCACTTATAGATCAATCTGAATTCAAAAGCTCAGATGAAATATTAAATTAAATAGATAAGTAAAAGTTGTTGATCTTGAAGAGCAAAATTTATCAAGTTGTCTCTATATATCAATTATAAAACCTTCTATGTTATCTAGATTCACCTATCTCAAAAGTGTTGCTGTGCTTGAGTTGTAGAGAATTTAATTAAACATCTAAGTGTCTATCTTTCCAGTACTATTAAGTCTCTATTGAAAGCTGTCTATTACGGTTTAATACTGAACTCAATGTATAGATCTCTAATAAAAGTAGGACTTTTAATACGGAAAAGCTGTTAGTAAATGAGTTAGTTCTATGAACTCTATAAACAAGAAGAAATGCCGTTTTTAATTATGAAGAAAAGTTAAGAAACTTCTAAGTAAGCAGTTAAGTAATTATTCCTATCAAGTGCGATTTAACCTATCGTCAATATAGAAAGAACAGTCTGGAATTGCAGATTAACGTGAACTCGATGAAGTTTTTTTGTTTCGTTATTTAGCGCTTCTGCTAACCACCCGATTCTCAAGTGCCCTGGTTAGAGACTGACGTTGAATTAGCGACGATCGCCCCAGAATTGCAGCTTAGGATTACGATCGAGACTCCTTTGCTTATCCAAACGTCCTATGTCTGCTGTTGTTTTATCTACCCAGACGAATCCCTTAAAGCGGCTACTTCGCTATAGTCGTCCTCATCGCACTCAAATTTGGCAAGCCAGCGTCTGCTCAGTTCTTAACAAAATTTTTGACCTGGCACCGCCCTATCTGATTGGCATGGCTGGCGATGTTGTCGTCAAACGAGAATCTTCCTGGATCGCCTACGTTGGCATCACCAGCATTATTGGACAACTTACCGTCTTGTCACTGCTGACCTTCTTGATCTGGAGTTTAGAATCGCTGTTTGAATATGCCTACGATCGCCTCTGGCGCAACCTGGCCCAGATCGTACAGCATGAATTGCGATTGGATGCCTACAGTCACCTGCAAGCATTAGAACTGGGCTTTTTTGAAGAACAGTACCGGAACACTGCTGTCTATTCTCAACGATGACATTAACCAACTAGAACGCTTTCTCGACAGTGGTGCGAATGAGATTTTGCAGTTTGTTACGACGATCGTCTTTGTCGGTGCCACTTTTTTGGCGTTAGCACCGGGCGTTTCCTGGTATGCAATGCTGCCCATTCCCTTTATTTTGTGGGGTTCCTTTGCCTTTCAAAAACAGCTTGCGCCTCGATATGCTGACATTCGCCAAAAAGCCAGTCTGGTCAACGGTCGATTAGCTAAGTAGTTAAACAAAATTAATTACATAGTTCTCGCCAAACTCTTTGAGTACTCTCTCTACATACTGAACTAAGCTTTGCCAATTCCGATAAGCACTGAACTCAATCCATTCGTACTTGATAAACCGCCATAGGATCTCAATCAGATTCAATTGCGGGGAGTAGGTTGGTAAGTTAAAAATCTCAATGTTGCACTGCTTCCACTCCGCTAGCTTGTCCGCGATCGCAACAAAACAAGATTCATAATTGGGAGAAGTTTCGTGCTTTTGTCAAAGCGCATGGGGATAAAACCCAGAGTGAAATGGCAGACCTGTGGGACAGCGAGATTAGCCAGTCCACCATTTCGAGGGCATTACAAAAGATCGGGTATACCCGTAAAAAAACCTACGGGTACAGCCAACGCGACGAAGCTAAACGGGCGGACTTCCTAGCCCAAGTGACAGACCCCAAAGCGCCGCACTTGGTTTACGTGGACGAGTCTGGGATGGACGAACGGGACAACGCTGGCTACGGCTATGCCCCGGCAGGAGAACGCTTCTATGACCTCAAATCGGGTCGCAGGCAAGGACGCATCAATCTGATCGCACTCTATCGGGCGGGTGAGATCATGGCACCCTTTACGGTCGAGGGGGTCTGTAACCGCAGCGTGTTTGAACGCTGGCTAGAGACGTGCTTGGTGCCCCAATTGCACCCTGGGAGTGGGTGATCGTGGATAATGCCACGTTTCATCATGGCGGTCGGATTGCTCAGTTGATTGAAACCGCAGGCTGTCAATTAGTCTATTTGCCACCCTACTCACCTGACCTCAATCGAATTGAGAAGTGTTGGGCATGGTTGAAAAACCGGATTCGCAAACAGTTACCCACCGCCTCTAGTTTACGGGCTGCGATAGAATCTGTTCTCAAACAGGCAGCGTCCTAACTAAAGTGAATGCAGCTATAACTCCGAAATTTCACCCTCACCCTAGCCCTCTCCCCAAGTAGAGGGAACCAGACTCTAGCCCCCTTCTCCCTGGGGAGAAGGGATGAGGGCGATCCGAGACTCTACAATTGTCGAAGTTATTTAATTCTCATTTCGAACAGCAAAACTTGGTTCACGCAGTTGACGCGCCTAAACTAACTGTCGAAACAGGTCAAGATTGTTCAACAGCAGGTAAGCAAAAATCGCGCCACCCATACCGCCAATCAAAAAGCCACTGGAAAACTGGCTCCAGCCTTCCACCGTTTGCAGGGAGGTTGGAACATTGGGCACCATCTCCGCAAAGGCAGGGCGGGGTATCGCTTCTAGCCGTCGTTCAAAGGTGATACTGCCATACAAAGATAGACAAACGGTTGCAATTAGAATCAAACTTGCAGCGGCAATCAAACCAGCCAAATTTGCTGATGCTGAATCCCGCAAGGGGCCGAGTTTGACAAAGGGGCCAATGAGCCAATAACCATGCGCCATCCCAATCTCTAAGCCGCGTGTGAGTGGGGACAACCCTGATCGATAGATCGGTAAGTTCTTGAGGAAATTTAGGGTGAAATCTGAGGAGTTAATTGGGGTTAGTAGATTCCCCGCTTGCAAATCTGCGGGTGGTCGTACTACACTTCCCCGTTTGAAATCAAACCCGGCGGCATCTCCGCGCGATCGAATCGCGTGCCAGATGTGACCCGCTAAAAACAATCCTGCCAGCACGAAGTGGAATGTGGCTAACCAGCCGCGAGCAGAGACAATACCGATCGCAGTCGGTAACGTTTCTGTCGGTACTTGACTCGTCAACGTTCCCAACGGTCCATAAAACACTTCCGGGTAAACCGTGTTGTTGACGCTGACAAAGTAGGCAGCAAGAAACCCCATATAGGCAACGGCACCAATGCTGTAGGACAGATATGCCTCACCGGAGTAGATTAGAATACGCCGTGCCCAGGCAAACGGTTGCGTCAGGATGTGGAACAGTCCACCTGCGATCAGCATTCCGCCAACCCAAATGTGACCACCCACCACATCCTCCAGATTATCAACTGCTGCCATGCCTTCTGAACCATGAGTGCCAAACAGATAGCCGAAAATGGTGACGGGGTTGAGTGTTGGATGGTTAATCACGTGCACATCACCACCGCCTGCAACCCAGGGGTCAAACAATCCACCCCAAAACATGGCTTTGACGACTAGCAACCAGGCTCCCAGCCCCAACAGTGTTAGGTGGATGCCTAAAATGGTCGTCATCTTATCGGTATCTTTCCAGTCATAGCCAAAGAAACCCGCCCAAGTTGGGCTATCTTCCAGCACCTCTGGACCTAGCAGCGAATGATAAATCCCTCCGGCTGCCAGAATAACTGAGGGAACAATGTGCAACACCGCAATCACAAAATAAGGATAAACGCTGGTAATTTGTCCGCCTGCACCCACGCCAAAACCGAGTGTTGCTAGGTGAGGTAGGATAATTAGCCCCTGCTCATACATAGGCTTGGTCGGAATGAAGCGCGACACTTCAAACAAGGTCATGCCACCAGCCCACAACAGAATTAAAGCAGCATGAGCTACATGCGCGCCAAGCAGTTTACCCGATAGATTGACCAAGCGAAAATTACCAGCCCACCAGCCTGTTCTCGGAATTTGCTGTTGATAAGGGCTTTCAGCAGTAACTGCTGTCATAGTAGAGATCTCCATTGAATCATCACAACTGATTACAACCGTGTTCTATGTTCTCTCTCAGATTGCAGCCGATTTGCGGCTGTTAGGTAATGACTGCGATCGACATGGTTCAGTCAAAGTCAGACTCGTCAATTCTTGTTAGACAGGTTGGGGCAACACTGCCGCGGCATTAATCCGACCCTTGCGGAAGTCAAACCCGCGTGCCCGCAGTGCGTGCCAGATATGTCCTTGCAGAAAGAAGAACGCTAACCAGAAATGTGCATTTGCCAACCACGATCGCGCACTTAAAAAATCAGGATCAGGTGAGGCAAAGTAGGGAATCACATTCTGCCGAATCACCAGCATTGGGCCATAAAACACTTCAGGATACACTGTCGTGTTAACTGAAACAAACAACGTTGCAATAAATCCCATTAGCGCCAACGCACCCAAACTGTAGGATAAATACGCCTCTCCAGACCAAACAAACAGCGGATGCGTCCATTCAAACGGTTTGGTAACAATGTGGAAAATACCACCGCCAATCAAGAGTAATCCAACCCAAATATGACCGCCGACCACATCTTCCAGATTATTCACCCCTGCAATCCAAAATTTGCCCACTGTACCAAATAAGTAACCAAAAACGATCGCAGGATTGAGGGTGGGATTAGTGATCACCCGCATATTTTCGATCGTTGGATCATACAATCCACCGAAGAACATCGCTTTGGCAACCAGTAACAATGCACCAATTCCTAACAGCACCAGATGAGTTCCTAAAATGGTCGTCATTTTGTTCGTATCCGCCCAGTCATAGCCAAAAAAGCGGAGCTTTGGCTCTAATTTTTCTGGGCCGCGCAACGAATGAAAGATTCCACCAAATCCTAGAAATGCAGATGAGATTAGATGTAGGCTCCAATCACAAAGTAGGGATAGGTAGTTACTACCGTGCCGCCTGCTCCGATGCCCCAACCTTGAGTTGCTAAATGAGGCAACAGAATTAAACCTTGCTCATACATTGGCTGTTGCGGATCAAAGTGGGCAAGCTCAAATAACGTCATTGCGCCTGCCCACAGCACAATTAGTCCAGCATGGGCGACATGAGCACCCAAAAGTTTGCCAGAGAAATTCGTGAGGCGGGCATTGCCAGCCCACCAAGGAACAGTTTCGAGCGGCTGGTCTGTAGTTCTGACCATACACAGTCCTCCTGAATTAGATTAAAGGTCAAACTTATTGAGAAAAACATTCAATAAGCTTTGGAGGCATCTTAGCATGACTATTGCAATTCTTTCCTATTAAAGTGCGATTAAGAAATATAAAGAAAGTGATGCTTTAGTTAAGTCTATAGAACGAGCGCACCTTCAGCCCAATGCTCAACTACTTTCCAATTCCTGTAACTAGCTATGCTTCAATAAAATCAGACAATGATGATGGATAGTTGCTAAAGGAATGGCAGGAGTTTAATGCAAGCCAGTATCAAGAGTGCTACACTAGTTTTCAATCTAGTCCATTCTGATTGGAGGCAGCATGACTGACGAACCGGATTTATCGGAACTTCCTGTTTGGCGCGAATTCACTTTTTTGTCTGGAGGTTGCGAAGCGGAAGTGGATTTAGCGGTTCAAGCAGGGTTAACTGCGGTGAAGCAGATTGATCATTCCAGCCCTTTGATTCTTTTAGCTCAAACGAATGCTGGCGATCGTGTCCGCATCATTAAACTGCATTGTCTTAACGCTCTGGCAGAACTCACTAATGCAGGGATGATTGTTGGGGCAGAGGTGCAAATCCTTAGCCGAACAGTAAGTGGTTCTGTGGTGGTACGTTGTTATGGTCGAAGCATAGGGGTGGGTTCTGCCATCGCGCAGAGTATTTTAGCCACCCGTTTGGAGCCTTCAATTTAGTAGATCGATCGCCACAACTTCACCGTTTCCTTGCCAATCTCACTATCCACCGATTCACCCCCCTCCAAAATCAACCGGATCGCAATATTCTGCTCCGGCGCATTCTTCAACACCCCTGCCACTTCTCCACTCACCGCAAACCTACGTTCTCCCCCGACAGTCGCAGCACTTGATCGCTCACGTTCACCAATAGTTATCGCACCACGCCTGCACCCGCGATCGTCTGGCAATCCGGCGATAGGCAACGCAGACTGGCACTGTAAGCATAGCCGTAGCCACACTGCCGCAAATTGTTCGTCAACAGCACTGGCACCGCATCCCGACTCCAGAGACTAATCACCTTGCGGGAGCGATCGCGGTACGGATCTTCCACCTGCACGGGTTGAGAAAACGGCACATTCAGATCCGACTTCAATCCGGCTGACTTTACCACCTGTGGAGTCGCCCATGCGGATTGTATTAGGGAAGCAATCATCAACATTGGCGTGGCGATCGCACACACAGTACGAGTAAGCCATGCTAGAAGGGTTCGATTTCCGTAAATCATCAGTGCAACTTCCGTCAGAACTGGCAACGATCCCAAAGGGAATCGGCAAAGCCGCACGCCTCGTTTGATACTGACATTCTAGCCTGTTTGCACGGAGTTCCAGGATGCACCATCCCAATTAGAACAACTAATGAGAAGCCATTGCCAACCTAGGCTTGATGATGGCTGGGACAATGCGATCGCTCACTGCCCTTGCGCCTGACAAATTTCGCGCCGTTGGCCCAGTGCGTAATGCAGCTAACCCACCCATGATAAATAGCTCACAGTTTCGCCAGCGTAAGCATTCATCTACAATTGGCAACCCGTTCACAATATCGATGGGATAAGTGTCGAAAACATCGTTCAACAGTGCGTGCTTTGTTGCATCTAACTGGCTGCCTGTAGCGCACCAGATGCGATCGAGCGGTTGATGCTGAATACACTCATGCAAGGCTGCACGATCACAACACACCTGCCAGTGGTCTTCATTCCATCTCGCTTGAGAGACCTGACATTGTTCATAAAACACAATCCGCCCATCTCGCTGTAAACGATGCAGTTGAGTCAGCATTGCTGGGGTCATAGAACCCCCATTCCGCGCCTGCTGAATCATTTGCCAGCGAGTGTACCAATCCGGTTCCGCCCAAAAGTCTTTGAGATATTTCGGGCCCAGCCAGCCTGGATCAGCATCAAACAGTTTCTCGTAAACGGTACGTCGGGACATGAGTAGCACCTGTGCGCCGCGTTGAATTGCGCCAACCGCCAAATGTCCACTGGTCAATCCACCGCCGATAATCAGGACTCGTTCACCTTGGAGTTGCAATCCCCGTAAATCAATTTGGCTGGAATGTAAGAGGCGATCGGCTGGGTAATTTGTTGGAACCTGCTTGACCCACTCTGGCACATGAGGGATTCCACCCCCATTGGCAATGACGACTCGGCGAGCAATCAGCGTTCGCCCATCCAATAACTCTAAACAAAATCGGGAGCAACGGCGATTACTCAACGGTTTAACCCGCACAACTTGAGCCGCACACACGCAATTCTCTAACTGCCAGCGACGGATCACATCCTGGCAAAAGTCCTGAAACAATTGAGTTCCCGGCAGGTCGTAGGGTGGAAACAGTTCATTGGGGCGAGACTCGGCAAAGGTGCGAAGGGCGTGGGAATTGGGGTCGGGTTGGTGGACGGCTGGCGACCTGAGATGGGGAATTTCCAACGCCGCAAACTGATGATTCCAACGGCTCATCCAGGTGCCGCTAGGGTCGAAGACGAGAAACCGTCCTCGCATCGATTTTTTCTTTTGCAAGAGGTGGGTTACCAGCGTCAGGGCATGGGGCCCCGCCCCGACGATCGCCAGGTCAATGGAGTCTGGCAGAGCAAACACGGCATCAGGCATGAATCGATTGTCAGTTTGTGAGAATGATTATCATTTTAGTTGTATCATAGGACGATGTTTTGCAGTTAATGGATTATGAGGAGAAAAAATGTCTCTAAACGTTAGTGAAGCCCTGGTTCAACAAGCAGCAGCAGGCGAGGTGGATGAGTCAGCCTTTGTCGAAACCATCCAGCAATCCTTGCCCTACGCCTGGAATATTGTCGAGAAGCTGTCCCATAGCCTCCACCAGGATGGCGAGGAGTGGGCAAACCATGCGGTTGCCCCACCTAGCGAACAGGCGCGAGGACAATTGCTTCGTATGGTGGGGGGTGATGCGATTCGGGGGGCGGTAGAGCGGCACTTTGACGTAAAGCTAGCCTTTCAAAACTGTCATAATCTGGCAGTCTTTCGGCGCGATCGCCTGGATTCTGATGCCTACCGCAACTTTACGTCTATTCGGAATCAGATTCTCAACCAAACCCCTGAACTGCAAGACTGTTAGAACTTCTGATGCCATCACTTAACATCACACTGGTGTCTGGTCCACCTGGCGCGGGAAAAACGACCTGGATACAGCAACAGATCAATTCTGCTGCTGAGACAGCCGTCTATCTAAATCTGGGATCGGGAAATACTCCCATCGATCCAACTTATCTGGCAGCAGAGGTTGCGGGACTCACCGTGCTCCAAGTCGAGCAGTTGACTGACTTTTTAGCCCATCCGCTGGCGGGATCTGCTGTCTATGTTGAACTAGGGTTTCATATTGATCTAACTTCTCTAATTCTGCCTGACCAGATGGCAGACTGCCGACGAGTGGCGGTGTTGCCGCCGGGAACTCGACACACAGAATGGCACGGCTGGGCAGACCTGGTGGTAACGGGTGTTGAGACGGGTGCGGCGTTATCACAGCCTCATCTCTGGCGTTCTGTTCTGTCGGGACAGGTGCTTGACCTCGCGAGTCTCAATACTTTTTGGTATGAACTGACGCATGGGGCGTATGGAACTGTTCAACGCGCCAAAGGCGTTTTTGATGTTGCTGATGGGAGGTCGCTCCATTTCGACTTTGTGACTGGACTTGCTGAACCAACCTACTTGGAACTCAATCTACCGCGCTGGCTAAATGGTAGACCCGATAGATTGAGAGGCATTGAGGTCGTTGGTGAAGCGCTGGATCAGGACTCAATCGCTCAAACTATTAAAGACTGTTGCTTGAATGATCAGGCGATCGCTGACTACCAAAAACAAATTAAAGACTCATTAGAACCAGGAGAGGAAGCAGATGAAGATTGCGGTAATGTCTTGCATTCATGGCAACTATGAAGCCTTGAATGCGGTACTGTCTGACATTGACGATCACAATGCCGATAAGGTCTACTGTCTCGGTGATCTCGTGGGGTATGACCCCCATCCAAATGCCGTAGTAGAAATGATTCGCGCGCTCGATATTCCCACCTGTCAGGGATGTTGGGATGAAGACATTGTGGAAGGGTTGAATTCCTGTGAATGTAGTTATCCATCAGTGTTGGCAGAAAAGCGCGGCAAGTTGTCTAAAGGGCTAGAGTACGCTGAACGCGCCGATGATCCAACTCATGTATGTGAGCGGTAGCCATGAGTGAAAACCCATTTGATTTTGATCAGAATCCCAATTTGCCAACGGCTGACTACGACATCGCAGTACGGCAAAGTATTCCGGGATATGATGCCATGCTCGCAATGCTGGCGGCTTTATTCCAGCTTTATTTGACCGATGATGCTCATGTTCTTGTGGTTGGGGCAGGCGGTGGTAATGAGATTAGTTCTTTGAGTCAAACTCGTCTAACCTGGCAATTCACAGGGGTTGATCCCTCTGAAAGAATGCTGGCAGTGGCTCAGTCAAAGGTTGATTCCTTAGAAATTGAGAACCGCGTCAGACTTTATCATGGCGTTGTGCAAGAACTTCCAATACACCTCTTCAACGCTGCTACTAGCCTACTTGTGATGCATTTTCTCCCAGATGATGGCACAAAACTGGATTACCTCAAGGCGATCGCGGCTCGTCTTCAACCAGGTAGCCCATTTGTGTTAGTAGATTCGCATGGAGATAAGCAATCAGAGGTGTTTAAGCGATTGGTTGACGGATGGCAGAAACGAGCACAAATGGTAGGGATGGAATCACAGCGGCTCAGCGAACTTGCTGACGGAGTGTGGCAACACATCCAATGCATTCCAGAAGAACGAACCCTGGAATTATTGGCTCAAGCGGGTTTCGTCAACATAACCCGCTTCTATACTGCTTTTATTTTTGCAGGCTGGGTAGCGTTTGCAGCATAGTTGCAGTGAGCCAAAATTACAAAGTTTGTAGTGCAGCAATAATGACTTACTAGGTAATCTTGAGCGGAATCGAAGGTAATTTAGCTGCTTATGAAGCAGTACTGGCGGACATCAAACGGCAGCGATCGCCAGTCGAAGAACTCTATATCTTGGGTGATGTGATTGCCCCGACACCCGAAACTGAAAAAGTGATTGAACGAGTTCGATCGCCGCGCTCGAATGAACCTGTTCCACAAATTTGTCAGGGTTGGTGGGAAGAACAGTTGCTGATTTTGCACGGGCTGGGACGAATAGGGGAACCGACTGAACTGATTGAGCGCTATGGTATCGAAATGGTGAAAACCTTGTGGGACGCGATTCCACGGGAAATGGTTGAATGGGTAAGATCGCTCGATTTTGGTTTCTTTGAACTCGATTGCTTACTGATTCATGGCAGCAGCGTTAGTGTCAGTGATGAATTAACACCGGATACATCGCCCATTCAAATGCTCGATCGCCTGATGCGAATGGATGCGAACATTCTTTTCTGTGGACGATCGGGATTAACGTTCCAATACGAAATTCAGCAGGGTAGTGTGACCTCCAGCCTCACAACCTTAGATCAGGTAGCTCCACCACAAGCCACTCTGGTCAAACCCTGCCAGGTGATTGGGGTAGGCAATGTCGGACGCATTCCCGGACAGGCAACCTACACGCTCTACAATCCCAACACGAATCAAATTGAATTTAGAACGGTGCGATATGGTAAAAGTCGTGGGTTTGCTGCTCTGTAAGAAATGTAGTTTGAGGCGAAATCATCTTACGCAGCGATATGCCATTGACGAGACTGTTGTTGAGTTTGCCAGAGCAAGGCATAGCGATCGTCGTTGGACATTAGTTCTGTGTGAGTTCCTCGCTCTACAATCTGCCCATTCTCTAACACTAGAATTTGATCAGCACCTACGACAGTAGAGAGGCGATGAGCAATCACAATCACAGTTTTATTTGCTACTAGTTGATCGATCGCCCGTTGTACTGCCACTTCGCTTTCGGTATCCAAGGCTGAAGTTGGCTCATCTAGCAGTACGATCGGCGCGTCTTTGAGAATGGCACGGGCAATAGAGATTCGCTGCCGTTCACCGCCCGATAATGCGCCACCAATTTCGCCGACGCGAGTCTCATAGCCGTTGGGCAAGCGTGTAATAAACTCGTGGCAATTAGCAGCACGGGCAGCCGTTTTTACGTCGGCATCGGTGGCATTTGGCTTTGCCATGCGAATGTTATTCAAAATCGTGTCGTCAAATAGATACACATCCTGAAAGACGACGGAAATCAGCCGCATCAGTTGAGCTTGCTCTAGGTGACGCAGATCGACTCCGCCAATCTTGATGCTGCCCTGCTGCACATCTGCATAGCGACTAATCAGACGAGCGATCGTCGATTTTCCGCTCCCTGATGATCCGACTAAAGCCGTCAGCGATCGCTCTGGCAACTGAAAGGAGAGATTTTGCAGCGTCCAGTCGCTCTGATCAGCATAGTGAAAGTAGACTTGCTCAAACGTAATCTCAAATCGAGTCGGTTGAATTGATGTAGATTGCACAGGGAGAGGAGGAATATTCATCACCGCTTCAATGCGTTCTAGCCCACTTTCCATCAGGTCAAAGATGCTAGTTAACCCAGTCAGTTGTGCCAAAGGTTCGCTAAATCGCAGAGCAATCACAATCAGCGCAAACAGAGCGGGGACAGACAAACTTCCTTGTAAAATAAACAGTGTCCCTAAAGCCAGCACGAGTAAAATTCCCGCTTCGACCACGGTGGAGAGCGCGATCGACGGCAAGTTAAACAAGCGTTGTGCGGTGGACTGAACCGATCGCTGAGTGACCAATGCAGCTTGTAATCGCTGCGACTGTTGCCCCGTTTGTTGGGTTGCTCTGAGTACAGGCAATCCTTGAGCATATTCTACCACGCGAGAGGCAACCTCTGCATCAGCCATTGCCACATCACGGAACACTTGAGCCGTCAGCGTGCGGAAATAGCGATAGAGCGGAATCGCAAACGGAAAGGCAACGAATAGCGCCACGGCTAATCGCCAATCAATGAACAGCGTCACCAGCACGATCGTCAATGGCACAATCAGCGTTTGAATCACCAGCGTACATAGGCTACCAATCCACAAAACAATCTCGCTAACATTGCCGCTCAGAACAACATTGAGGTCGCCCGATCGCCGACGATTGAGTTCTTCTAGTGGCATTCGTCGCAGTTGTTCTCCCAAGCGTAATCGGGTTTCGTGGGCAACATCATTGGAGGTGTTCCAGCCAAAATCAAGTTCTTGCCAGCGAATGAAGCCTTCGATCAGAACAAGTACTGCCATGATTGCCAGCAGTATCCCAATCGGTTGTGTATCGATCGGTTGTGTGAGCAAAGCCGTGAGCAGTGGAAAAAACAATGCAAAAATAATGCCTTGCAAAACGGAAGCGATGACTGATAGCCACAATGCTGTTTTCAATTGAGGTTGATAGGAGCCTGCAACATCCAACATCCGACGATAGGTTTTTAGCATAAAACTTCTGCTACTTTGAGAGATTAACTTAGATAGAACGCACCTACACCTGTTGGTGATTAGAGGGATGAATCTGTGGGAAGTGTCGATCTTTTCGCCCCCTAAATCCCCCAAATTGGGGACTTTGAACCTTGAGTTTCCTGCCGCTTTGGGGCAATTCATCTCCTGATTCAGCAATGCCCGCATCTAAAGTGCCTCAAGAGTAGTGCTTTCTCTGACTTTCAACTGGAGTTTCCACTGTTGGGCTTCTTCGTGCCGCTCCCAAAGTTTGGCATACACGCCATTTGCATTCACCAATTCATCATGGTTACCTTGCTCCACGACTTGCCCTTGATCTAATACAACAATTTGATCCGCGCTCATGATAGTAGGTAGCCGATGAGCAACAATGACTAAGGTTTTGCCCGTTGTTAGAGACGCGATCGCCGCTTGAATCAATGCCTCATTTTCAGGATCAGCGAAGGCGGTTGCTTCGTCTAATACCACAATGGGATTATCTTGGAGAATGGCACGAGCGATCGTGATTCGCTGTCGTTGCCCCCCAGATAGATAGGAGCCGCGCTCTCCGGCGATCGTGTTGTATCCCTGTGGTAACGACAGAATAAACTCATGGGCCTGAGCCGCACGAGCAGCAGCTTCTACTTCGGCATCGGTAGCATTGATTTTGCCTAATTTAATGTTGTTGTGAATCGTGTCATACAGCAAAAAAGTGTCTTGAAATACAAAAGAAACCCAGGACATCAGAGTGTCAGAGGTCATTTCTCGCACATCCACACCCCCAATAGCGATCGCGCCATCCTCCACATCCCAAAAGCGCGGAATCAATCGGGCGATCGTAGTTTTACCTGCACCAGAGGAACCAACCAAAGCGGTAACGCTCCCTGCGGGCATCTCAATGCTGACCTCTTGCAGGGCGAGACGGTTGCCATAAGAGAAAGTGACTGCGTGGAACTGTATGGAAGCCTCTGTGGGTTGTTTGGGCTGTTCTGGCTGCGGTAACGGAGGCTCTGCCAAGATTGTCCCAATCCGTTTTGCTCCCGCATTTGCCTGATTGATGAAATAGGACAGGGTAAAAATCGGTTTGAAGGCTCCACACAATCGAGGCGATAGTAGCAAAAACACCAACAGTTGCGGGAATTTTAGTGATCCCTGGATCATGAGCCAGGCTCCGACGATTGAAATAACAATCAGCGTGGGTAAGGGTTCAAACAGGAGTGTGCCCAAGCGTCCAGAGGTGCCCGTGGTTTTGTTCCAGTCTCGAATCGATTGCGTAAAAGAATCGAGCGATCGCTGAAATCGGGCGAAAGAACTACTGCCATCATCAAAGGTGCGGACGACCTGCATCCCTTGCACAAACTCAATCACCACACTGTTGATCTGCTCATTAGCGCGATCGTATTCCCCTCGCTTTTCAGCATAGTCTTGCAATGCTAACCGAATAAAAATCAGTCCGATCGGCAACACAGCCACTGTCACCAATCCCAACCGCCAATCGGCAATCAACATCGCAATCAGCGAGATTACAGGTGTAGTGTATGCTCGTCCAAGGAGCGGAGTACTGTCGGCAACAAAGGCATGGAGCGATTTGACATCATCCTGAACAATCTTCTTAATCGCACCGGAACCCGTTGTAATCACATATCCCAGCGGTACTTTTGCCAGGTGTTCAGTGATGGCGGTTCGCACGATTACTTCTAACTTGAATGCTGCTAAATGGGAAGTACTGGAGGCAAATACTTTAGTGGTAAAAGAAATGGCCACTGCGATCGCGGAAACTGCTACCCACATCCAGATTTGATTACCATCAGGAGCAGGCTTGAGTAGCTCAGACGCAATGGGTGGAATCGCCAACAAAGACACAATCGCGGCAATAGTGCTGATCACAGAAAGCGCGATCGCTGTGATAATCCTGCCTTGCACTGGAGCCATGACTTCCCAGATGTTTAGGGGTGGCTTTGGGTAGAGTTGATCAGTCATTTGGAGTAATTGGGGTTTAACAGATCACAGATGAGCAATCGATTCAGGTGCCGTTAGAGGGGCTAATTCTCGGCTAGAAAAGCCTTTCGCGATCAGGGCAACACTGGACAACGTTAAGATAATCCCGATCGCAAACATGACCGCATAGCCAAATGCTTTTGCGACAAATCCGCCCAATACCATTGCTAAAATGCCAGTGAAGTAGATTGTGGAAACCTGCAAGGTGTAGTCGGTTCCGGCAGTTTCTGGGCGGCTGTAATCCATCATCACTGTCAGCGTTGCGGTGTATGCCATGCCAGCCGCGATCGCCACTAGAATATTGGAACCATACATCAAAGTCAGGCTAGATGATCCGAAGGCAATGGGTAAGTAGGTTGCGATCGCAACTGCCGACAGAAGACCAAACAGGATCAGCGATCGCTTGCGTCCCCAACAACTGATGAGCCATCCAGCGAACAGTGAGCCAACTAGCCCTGCACTAAAGCTAACCACGCCTAAGATCCAACCAATGTCGGTGAGTGAGAATCCGCGATCGACCATCAAGGGACGAATCATAGCACTCGCCATACTGCCCCCTGCCATATACAGCGATAACATCAGTAACCATTGCCAGTGTCCCGGACGGCGGAAAAATTGCAGTAGCGTCAGCAAGCCAGGTTTCTGGGTCGGGGGAGGGAGGATTGTTTCTGGGTGAAAAATGACGGGAAAAAGCGACAGTCCCATAAAACTTGCTAGTAGCAGTAGGCTAACTGTCCAACCGAGGCGATCGAGCAGAATGAGCAGAATGCCTCCACCGATGATCGATCCTAGAAAATTGCCTCCGGATTGAATGCCGTTGCCGATGCCCCGTTCAGTTGGAGTGAGCAGTCCGATCGCGAGAGCATCCGTGGCAATGTCTTGACTGGCAGCAAAAAAGCAGACTAAAAACATACAGCCTAACATTAGTGGTAGTTGAGTTTTTAGATCTAGAAATGCACACAGAACAAGATTGAAGATTAACAAGCTTTGAAACAAAATAATCCAGATCCGATAGTGTCCCCAACGAAAGCGAATGCGATCGATGTAAGGGGCCCAGAGGAACTTCAGCATCCAGGGTACAGCCAGAAAACCAATCATGCCAATGACTTCTAAAGAAGCACCTTGCTGCCGGAGAAAAGTGGGGAGTGCTTGATAGAAGAAAGCGATCGGAATGTACTGCGAAACATATAAACTTGCCAACAGACTCAATTTAGGGATGGATGACTTAGACATAAAATTACAATGCCTCAATGAGTGCAGCAGACTTTGTGAATCGATTTAGCAGCCAGGATTCTGGAATGTATTTCATGTAGAGGTTGGTTAGCGCGATCGACCATTGGGTTTCTGGCAGCATCATTTGAGTTAGCTTAAAAGCATCTTTTTGCAAGTCATTCACTGTTTTTCTCAGGTGATTTTCGTAGGTCGCAAATGCATGGGTGTAGTCTTGCTGAGTGAGTGCTTTTGCTAAGAGATAGCTACCCAAAATCGCTGTGCCTGCGCCGCGTCCAGACATCAGTGTTAGGGTATGGGCAGCGTCTCCAATCAGGCAAACTCGCCCCTTTGACCACTGAGGCATGACAATTTGCAGCATGTCATCATAAAAAATAGTGGTTGGATCTTGAACACTGCGAATCACGTCTTGAATCAACCAATCAGCATCGCCAAATTCTTGAAGTAGATGGGGCACTCGTTCTTGAGGTGGAATTTTGCGACCGGGCGGTGATTGGTAAAGTAGAAATGCCCCAATGCCGGATGAGCCATATTTACCAATGCCAGCGTAGCGGCGAGGCAGCGTAATGTTATAGTTACAATCGCCCAAATCTGGGGGAGTATATTGGCTAAAAAAAGCCATGTAAGCGACATTAAAAAACTTCTCAAAGCCATTACCAAAAACCTGTTGGCGCGTCTGAGAATGTACTCCATCAGCACCGATGAGTAAATCAAAAGACTCAAAACTGCCATTGTTAAATGTGGCGGTGACGCGATCGCTCTGTTGTTCGACGGTCTGAATCATGTGACCCATGCGGATTTCAACCTGATCTTTGACCGCTTCGTAAATAGCTAAATGCAGGTCGGCGCGATTTAATACCAGGTTACGCTGCTCTACAGTAAAAACCTGACTCATATTCAGCTTGCGAATGATGCGTCCGGTGCTATCTACAAAAGCTGATTCAGTCAAGGGAATACTTTTCTGAACCAATGTTTCCAACAGTCCCATTTTTTCGAGAATTTGTACACTCGCTCCATAGGTTCCTAGCGGATAGCCCACGCGCTTAAATTCTGTTGCTTTATCAATCACAATGGGCTGAAAGCCAGACTGCTGTAGCCAATAGGCGAACGTGAGTCCAGCAATACCACCACCAGAAATGAGAATTTTCATTGTGAAAATAGTGACTAAAAATAGTGGTTACTTGGTAAGTTGCAGACGCAGAATACGAGCAGAATTTTTGAATACAGGGACAAGCAAAAATCGGATGTATCTTGCCCAAACAGGTAGGCGATCGGGATAGTCCGCAAACTGGGTGAGCGAATAAATTTCATCTTTGAGGCGGATGCCATCTCCCCAAGTTTCTAATTCTTGCCCAGCATCAAAGCCTGATTTGAACTCAGCATTGGTTTTGGAGACAGTATCATGCTTCTTGGAATTTTTTGCCGCCTTACGATCGAGTACATCAAGAACAATTTCGACAGGAGCAAGGCGATCGCGCAACTGCAAAATAATGCTGCGATTTTCAGCTTCACTCAAGTAGGGAGAAACCCCTTCCATCACCACGATCAGCGGTTGATTGGGCGCTCTTTGAATCTGATCAATCCAGGTAAAGTCGAGAATGGATTTTGCAATAAACTGGTAGCGATCGGTTTCTTCAAAGAACTTGCGTCGGAGTTCAATGACTTCAGGAAAATCGACTTCATACCAATGAACTTCTTTGTGATCAATTCTCGTAAACCGGGTACATAATCCACATCCTAAGTTAATCACGACTGCACCAGGATGAGCTTCTAAAAAGCTTTTGACAATGCGATCGTACTCTCTCACTCGAATCACAACCCCTAGCTGAGAAGCCCATCCCTTCTGGTATTTACTGAAGTCGTAATCTGTTTTTTGAGCAATTTCAACGGCTTTTGGATCTTGGAGTAAACTATCCGATCGCTGCGTTTCTACCACTCGTGCATACAGGGTGATCATTAGAGTTTCAGCAACGCCAGTTAGTTGTTGGGTTGGTTCCAATTGATTTGTCATCACAGGACTCCTTAAAAATTTGCTCGAATCTGCACTCCATAAGTCACGGGTTCACCAAACGCAGCAATCACATTGGGGGGCGGAAACACAAAGCCTTGAGTAATGTAGCGGGTATCCAATAAGTTATTAGCAAACACATAAATTCCTCCAGTTTTCCATTCATAACCCAGACGAGCATTTACCAGAGCATAGGGCTTTTGTTCGATTTGGTTGGCATCATCAAAAAAGGTGTTGCCTAATCCCACCAGTTCTAAGCGACCAAAAATGCCCCCTGTGCTGTGATATTGCATCGCCAGGTTATAAGTGAGACTGGGCGAAACGGGGACGCGATTATTGTTGAAGCTCTGCCCTGTAAAGGGATTGGTGTAGTTTTTGAATGTGGCGTTGGTGTAGCCCAATCCAGCACTCAGGCTGAGTTCCTTTGTTACTTCTGCTCGTAGTTCTAGTTCAAATCCTGTACTTTTGATGTCAGCATTGGCAATATTGTTGAAAAATCCTGTTACATCAGGCAAAGCAACTTGATAGTTACTGGCATCAATTTGAAAAACTGCTAGATTGGCTGTTAAGCGGTTATTTAGCCAGGAGGTTTTCACGCCCAATTCGTAGTTCCAGGAGCTTTCCTCCTGAAATCGGCGAGTGGCTTCGGTATCAGACCGATAGTTAAACCCACTGGGGCGATAGCCTTTGGCGATCGTGCCATAGGCCATGACGTTTGGACTAAACCGATACTGCGCTCCGAACCGAGGAATAAGCGCATCACTTTTTTCTTGTAAACCACTAATCGTGGGACTTAGAGGCACGTCTCCCAACCCTGGAACGGTAAAAATTCGTCGCCGCACCATCTCTACTTGAGAAGACTCATAGCGCAAGCCTGCAAACAGCGTTAATGGCTCGATCGGCTTGTAGTCCAGTTGTCCAAACGCGGCATAGGTATAGCGCTGCTGTTCGGCAGAAACATTGTTCGTGCCTGCGAAGGGTGCCCCAAACGCGGCGGCTCCCAAATTGCTTAGAGTAATGCCGTCTTGAAGGGTATTAAACTCGCGAGACTCAAAATAGCCACCCACCACCCAGCGCAAACGATCGGCTGTATTAGGAGACTGAAATCGAAGTTCCTGAGTCCATACCGTAGAATCGAATGCCCCGATTCCGTTAAACAGATTCACTTCGGTATAGTCCGCTTCGGTGGCAAAAGCCTGTTGGGTCGATCGCCGCGTCGTTACCGAAACTGCTCGAAACCCCGTACCCTCATAAGCAACTTTCAAGGCTTGAGTATTGTTGTCCAGGCGATAGAAGCCATCAAAATCTTGAGCAACTTTAAAGGGGTTGGGAGTATCTCGTGGGGCAAACAGGGGGCTACCGTCATCGTCAGAGTTGATGGTGGTATTAAAGGAGATGTTCCACTCTTTAGCAGGTGTCCAGAGGATCTCAGCGCGTCCAGCTAACCCATTTTTTTCGCCGACCTCTCGATTCAAAAACGTGTTTTCTACAATGCCATCCCGCGCTTTGTAAATGCCTGCCAGTCGGAAAAATAGTTTGTCTGGCAGTACTGCATCACTCAACGATAGTTGCAGATTGCGAAAATTATTGTTGCCATAGCTGGCAGCTGCGCGGATTTCTGGCTGATTACTGGGCGGACGCGAAATGATGTTGACCACTCCCGCCTGTGAGCTTCTGCCATAGAGTGTACTTTGCGGCCCCCGCAGCACTTCCACTCGCTCTAAATCAAACAGAACCCCATCCAAAAAACCGCCGTAATCATAGGGCACGTCATCGACGTAAAACGCCACGTTGTCTTGAGAAGCCAAAAAGTTGAAGTTACTGAGTCCCCGAATGCTGTAGTAGTTGAAGTAGGACGCTCCCGTTGAGCCACGCAAAAAAGTGAAGTTGGGAGTATTGTTGGCAATACTTTGCAGCGAATCAATTTGAGCATCTTCTAGTTCTCGTTTGGGAATGACAGTCAGGCTGATGGGTACATTTTGCGGACTGTCTTCTCGCTTTTCAGCCGTGACGGTGATTTCTTCTTCAGCTTCGGTCAAGACACTCACCGTCAAGCCCGTCGTACCGGGCACAATATCGGCTTCCAGGGGCACTCCTGGCGCACCTGTGATCACGACTTGAACCGTGGTTGCTGTTGCATTACTGGCGGTCAGGCTGATGATTCCAGTAGCCGGATTGTTTTGCTGAAAGGCAGATTGTAGTTGGGCGTTGGCAATGGTCACAATCAGGCGTTGACCAAGCCTTTCCTGTGAGGAATCACGCTCCTGTTTCACTTCACCCTGCAACAGCTTGCCGTCGGCAGTTTCCAGCACAATTTCTAGTTCATCCTCGGCTGGCTTGAGGCGAACATTCGTAATGGTTGTCAAAGTCGGAGATTGAGACAGCCATTCCTCAACCGTTGTGGCCGGACGCTGCACATCCTTTAAGCGCTCAACGCTGTTGGTTGCCTGTTCTGTGGAATCGTCGATCGAAACCGCATTCGCCACGGCTGGAATGGGCATGACCATCGCCAGGATGAGTGGGAACCCCATCAGGTGATTCAAATCGGGTTGAGAAATTCGCGACACAATACACTCCTCAATTCAAAAAGTCGGACAGTTTGTCGCAACTAATTCTCATTTGCATGAGTTGTCTGAGAGTGATTGTAGAGCGGTCAACCCAGGGCGATTTGTCCCAAACGGAATTTTCGGATGTCCCAAACGGAGTTTTTAAGAACGATTCTCATACCGATGCTCACCAGGATTTACGCCAAAATATTTCTTGTAGGCCCGGTGAAAGGAACTTAAGCTGCTGTAGCCGACAGTATGAGCAGCGATCGCCACCTGAATCGGCTGAGTTTCCAGCAGTTGTCGCGCCTGTTCCATCCGGTGCTGGTGCAAACATCCAAAGGCGGTGGTTCCAAATACCTGATGAAATCCTTGTTTGAGTTTGCAGTCATTTAGCCCGACCTGTCGCGCCAAGGCTATCAGTGTAGGCGGATTGTGCAACCGTTGGATCAAGATATCTCGCGCTTGATAAATCCGCTCTACTTCGTCTGATTTTAAGCCCCGTTGATTGGATGTGGTGTGTATTTCCTTGAGTTGGTGCAGTTGAAAGGTGATCAACTCTAGCGCCTTACTTTCTAGATACAATCGCTGGGTTGCCCCCTGGTAGGGACATTGTAAAATCTGGTGCAATGTAGTCCTCATTGCTGAGGTGGTGGCTCCCTGTTGCCAGTAGAAATGGTCAGAGGTTTGAAAGCAGTGTCTCAAACTAGCTGGGAAAGTGTCCAGTTCATCTTTTAGGAAATCTTGGAGTAGATGGGGCGCGATCGCTAGTTCTACCAGGCAAATTGATTGATTAGCGGGTAGTTGCCCAACGGTTTGAGCGTCCGTCATGTTTACAGACAAGCAAGATCCGGGGCGAATGGCGACTTCCGATCGCGATTGATTTGCCACCATATTGACTGTACCAGCGATGCCATAGCACAAGCCAAACATGGCATAGTGATTGTGCGATGCGATCGTGATTTCTTCGGTCAGGTCATGGGTTTGGACATACAGTTCCAGCCCATCGCGCAGATGCCAATTTCGGACTAAACTTTTACCAAATTCACTGGGTAAGTGCAAAGAGGTTTCACACCCATTTACTTGAAAGGGAACCCCCGTCTGAGATTGAATCTCTTCAAACATATCCAGCAAATCTTGCACCGTGATTGTTACTTGCAATTTAAACCTCCGGGGATCACCTGTTGAAGAGAGATTCCAGGCGTTGCTGAATGCAGGTATGAATTGCCCTCATCCCCAGGGAGAAGAGAGCCAGAACTCTGGTTCCCTCGCCCCTTGAGAGAGGGTTAGGGTGAGGGCGAATTTAGCCTTTCATCCTGCAATTCAGCAACGCCAGATTCCATCAGCATCAACACCCTCTATTGCCTAAATCCTAGACTTATTGATAATAATTTTCAATGGTCAAGTTGATGCTCTTTAATGCGATTTTCCATCTCCCTTGAAGAACGCTTGCTCCTGTGTCCCCTGCACCGGATCATCGCTCACATCCAGATCCAGGATGATTTGTTTCGGTTCCTTGCCGTGTTGTTCGATAGACACCCGATCGCCAGACTGCACCGACCAGAGCTTCGCATAAACCCCGTTGAGCGAGCGTAACTGTTCATGGGTTCCAGATTCGACAAATTGCCCATGCTCCATCACATAGATGCAGTCTGCATGGCGAATCGTTGAAAGTCGATGTGCGATCGCGATCGTCGTCCGGTTTTGCGTAATCCGAGAAAGCGATCGCTGAATTGCCGCTTCAGTTTCGTTATCCACCGCAGAAGTCGCTTCATCGAGAATCAGAATTGGTGGATTTTTGATTACGGCTCTAGCGATCGCGATTCTTTGCCGTTGCCCTCCCGATAGTTTCTGTCCGCGCTCACCCACAATGGTTTGATAGCCTTCTGGCAACCGTTCAATAAACTCATGTGCTTCTGCGACTTTTGCCGCTGCAATGATGTCCTGTTCAGTCGCGTCAAAGGTTCCATAAGTAATGTTTTCGGCAACTGTGCCATGAAATAGAAACACATCTTGACTAACTAGCCCAATGTTGCGTCGCAAATCGTAGAGGTTGAGATCGCGAATGTTGAGATGGTCGATCGTAATCCTGCCAGAATCGACTTCATACAGTCGCATTAGTAGTTTAACTAGGGTGCTTTTTCCTGATCCGGTAGAGCCGACGATCGCGGTGGTTTTCCCAGCAGGAATATGCAGTGATAGGTTGGTTAGCACTGAATTCCGATTTGGGTACGCAAATTTTACTTGCTCAAAGTTGACTTCACCTTGCACAGTCGAGAGCGAAATCTCTCCGGTCTGAATCTGCACAGGCGTATCGAGCAGATCCATAATTCGTCTGGTTGATGCCATCGCCCGTTGATAGGAATCGAAGATTTCACCTAAATCAACTAATGACCATAACAATTGCTGAATCAAGATTAGAGCAACGCTGTAATTTGCGATCGACAATCTTCCCGAAAATGCTGCAATTCCACCTGATACTAACAGTGTTGTAAATCCAATCAAGACTAAGATGCGAATGAGCGGAATAAAGCCCGCAGACAATCGAATCGCCTTCGAGTTACTGCGACGATAAGCATTACTTTCGGCTTTTAAGCGATCGCGCTCATATCGTTCTGCCGTAAAGCTTTTAATTGTGATAATGCCGCTAATGTTGTTCTCTAACCTGGCATTGAGATCTCCAACTTGCTCACGAACGCGATCATAGCGAGGTTCTAGTAATTTCTGATAGCGCAACGAACCGATTAAGATGAACGGCATGGGTAGCATTGAAGCGATCGCAATCTCAATCGGCAAAACAAGAAACGCACCAATCATCAGGATAATCACTGCACTGATAATCTGAATAATATTGTTTGCGATCGTATTGAGAAAATGCTCTAGCTGATTGATGTCATCGCTGAGAATTGCAATCAAGCCGCCTGTTGTTTGTTCCTCAAAATATGCCGCTTCGAGTTCTTGTAAATGAGTGTAAGTATCTAATCGTAAGTCATGCTGAATATCTTGGGCGAGATTGCGCCAGAGTAGATCGTAGCCATAGTTCGAGAGCGATTCGAGTCCCCAAATTGCTACCGTAAGGAAAGCAAGTAGAAAGAACTGGTGAACAACGTTAGCCATTCCGAATCGAGATAAGAATGAGTTTTGCTGTTGGATGAGGACATCGATCGCGGCTCCCATCAGTGCAGGCGGCGCGAGATCCATCAGTGTGTTGACGATCGAGCAACTTGCCGCCATCCAAATCTGCGATCGATATCGTCTGCCATAATTTAACAATCGAACTAAGGGAGTTGTAGACTTGGGTGGCTTAGAAGTCGGCATAGGGCGATGATAAAAGTATTCCTCTGCTAGCCTACCGAGTCACAGCACATCGTAAAAGCCTATTTTGACGGTTAGCGGAACTTTTTTTGAATGCTAGACGGACTTTTTTCAGGGGATGAGATTACTCGGCTCTTTGAAGTGCTAAGGAGGTTTTGTCATCTGTGTACCATGAGGATGGGGGCGATCGCTTTGAGGAATGATCGAGCGATTAGCGCAAAGCGCAACTCCGCAGGAACCGCACTAAGTCATTGAGCGATCGACATCTTGAGAAATAATAGAGCGATTAGCGCAAAGCGCAACTCCGCAGGAACCGCACAAACCATCAAGCGAAGCGCAAAGCTCACCGAAGGTACCGACCATCAGAGCAAGATTAGCGGTAGAGCAATTCTGTGCCAAAATTTAGAAGACGGCAAGCAGGATTTTACAGTGGAACTAGAACATTACTTTGACTTCGTTTGTGCGGATGATATTCGTCTGAAAGGGACGCGCATGGGCATCGAAACGATTCTCTATGCTTATATTCATCAACAGCGCACGGCTGAAGAGATTGCTCAAATTTATCCTCAGATCACGCTTGAACAGATTTACGCAACGATTCTCTACTATCTGCATAACCAAGCTCAGGTGACTCAGTATTTGGCAGATTGGTTGGACTATTGTACTCAAGTGGAGCGGGAACAGGACGAGAATCCATTGGCGATCGTGGTTCGTCTGAAACAGATTAAGGCGGAACGCAGTTTGACCGCGCATGGTTAGATATTTGATCGATGAAAACCCGCCACCGAGCTATCAAATGCAGTTGTTGCGACGTAAGCCAGATCGAGCGGTTTGGGCAGTTGGCGATCTGGAACTCCACCTAAAGGAACACTCGATCCGGCAATTCTCGAATGGTGTGAACAGCATGACTTTATTCTGATCACGAACAATCGTCGATCGATGCCAACTCACTGGGTTGAACACCTCGATCGTGGGCAGCATATTCCTGGGATTTTCGCGCTCAGACCCAAGGCATCTTTGGGGGAAATTCTGGATGATTTGATTTTGATTGCTGAAGTTGATGCGATCGCTGAATTTTACGATCGCATTGTCTACATTCCACTGTGATTTTTGGTCGATTACCTGAACTGCGTTGCCTTCGGCACAGCAAAGCTGACCGCAAAAACCATCAAGCGCTAGCGCAGCTTACCGAAGGTACCGACAATTGAGCGCGCGCTGCTTTGCAGATACCGCAAGGGTCGCACTAAGTCATTGAGCGCTAGCGAAGCTTACCGAAGGTACCGACCGTTTGAGAAATGATAGAGCGTTCACACCTCGCAAAAGGTCTGAAGTGTGATGGTCAGCAGTGATCACCTATCGGGGGGAAATCGTCCGAATCATCTCAGTTCGACGCTCACGCATCTTGGAGGAAAAGCTTTATGAAGGCGGAAGTATTTGATCAACGATTCGATCAGGGTGAGGATATGACCGAGTTTTTGGACTTGGCAAACGCACACCGTCCGGGACATAAATCACAGTCTGTGACGATCGCGTTTCCGCAGTGGATGCTGGATGCGTTGGATCGCGAAGCAGTCCGCTTGGGGGTGAGCCGTGAGGCGATTGTTAAGGTGTGGCTGGCTGAACGGCTAACGCCACTGTCTAGATGAGCATTTGCTGTCCCTAACTGTTCGTTTGAAGCACGTCTAGCGCAGCGTTGGGCTTTGGGCGTAACCGCACTTCATAAGACTTCTAGGGTGCGATCGTGAGACAATTAGGCGCGGTTGCATCTTGAAAAGGGTCTGAAGTGCGTTGCCTTCGGCACAGCAAAGCTGACCGCACAAACCATCAAGCGCTAGCGAAGCTTACCGAAGGTACCGACAATTGAGCGCGACTTAAGTACACTTGATCGTATTGTCTTTCACCTGATGTAATGCGTCGTGATCCGCTCTTTTACAAACTATTTCAGCAATCTCCTGAACTGCTGTTTGATTTGATTGGCAGCAGACCGAGCAATGCGGCAAACTATCGGTTTGACTCAGTAGCGGTGAAGGAACCAAAGCTTGAGATTGATGGGGTGTTTCTGCCACCTGAAACCGATGAACCGGGGACGATCTATTTCTGCGAATTGCAAATGCAGAAAGATGATGAATTGTACGAGCGATTGTTTAGTGAATCTGCGCTGTACTTTTACAGAAACAGTTCTCGCTTCTCAGATTGGCAAGCGGTGATTATTTATCCATCTCGTGCAGTAGAGCAGAGTAAGGTGTACCCGCATCGCTCGTTACTTAATGGAGAGCACAAGTCCATCGGGTGTATTTGAATGAACTAGGGGACGTGCGCTCCCTTCCAGTGACAGTGGGCGCAATTGTACTTACCATTGTGGAAGAAGATGAAGCTCCAGAAGTCGCGAGAGAGCTAATCGTACGAACGGAGCAGGAGGATTTCACCGTAGCTCAAAGACGCGACATAATAGATATAGTGACATCCATCATGGTGTACAAGTTTGCAAACCTAAGTCGGTCAGAGGTAAAAGCGATGTTGGGACTCGATTTAATTCAGGAGCCACGAGCAATTCGGGAGGCAAAAGAAGAGGAAGCGATCGCGCTTATCACTCGGCAATTAACCCGACGACTAAGGCAGGAACTTTCTGAGGAGATGCGATCGCGCCTTTCATCCCTACCTTTACCTGTCCTAGAAGACCTCAGCGAATCCTTACTCGATTTCACCACGTTGGCAGATTTAGAGGCTTGGTTGGAAGCGCGATCGACATCTTGAGAAACCATCAAGCGATCGCACAAACCATCAAGCGATCGACATCTTGAGAAATGATAGAGCGATTAGCGCAAAGCGCAACTCCGCAGGAACCGCACAAACCATCAAGCGATCGACAATTGAGCGCGATCGCGAAAATCATCTGGCGATCGACCTCTTGAGAAATCAAAGCGCAACGACCTAGGAACCGTGCGAGTCATCGACCCGCGTTTAGGATTTGCTCCGCCGTCAGGTTCAGTTGGGGAAAAGTGGGGGATAGGATGAACTGATTCCCGGTGAAATCTGCAAACTGGTAAGCTCCATTGATTAAGCTGCCGATTTTTACCCATTGGCGATCGGGGTCGATAATCCAATACTCAAGCACCCCACGCGCTGCGTACTCGGCGGGCTTTTGCTGGTAGTCACGCTGGTAGTTTTCACTGGATTCGGTGCCGGGGGACGCGACTTCGATGATCAGCATCGGGTTGGGTTCACCCAATCGAAGGATGGATTCTTTGCGACCCTCGATCGCTAATGCTGATTCTTCTGTATGCACGATCAAATCTGGGTCACGGGCACTCGCGTAAGCACTGGTTGCTTCAATCTTTTGTTTGAAGCCAATGCGGTAGGCAGGCAAGCCCAAGCGGATAAAGACCTCAAATAAAAAACCTACAATCCAAGTATTAATCGTGCTTTCTGTGCCCATCTCGACTAGCATCCCATCCACCAATTCGTAGCGGGTATCTGTGCCGTCGTCATAGGTCAGATACTCGTCCAATGTCATGCGTTTTTGGGTTGTAGCGGTCATAGGTCACCTCGCCCAATGAATGCTCTCAGTTTATCAAATTGACTGTGATCTTAGCAGTACGATCGCACTTCACAAAAGCCCTGAGATGCGATCGCTGAATTCTAGCAGCGGTGGTGTATTTGAAGTACACTTGCTCGTGTTGTTTCTTGTTTGCTGCAATACGACGTGATCCGCTCTTTTACAAACTGTTTCAACAATCGCCGGAATTGCTGTTTGATCTGATTGGTACAAGACCTAGCAATGCGGCAAACTATCGATTTGATTCCGTGGCAGTGAAGGAACCGAAGTTTGAGATTGATGGGGTGTTTCTGCCGCCAGAAGATGAGAGAGTCCTTGTTTACTTCTGTGAGGTACAAATGCAGAGGGATGAACTGCTGTATGAGCGACTGTTTGCGGAGTCTGCATTGTATTTCTATCGCAATCGCAGCCGTTTTAGTGATTGGCAAGTGGTGCTGATTTATCCATCACGATCGATCGATCGAGCAAAGTGATGTGCATCCACATCGGTCAATGCTCAACGGTGGGCAGGCGCATCGGGTGTATTTGGATGAGTTGGGGGAGGTGAGAGACTTGCCTGTGACGGTGGGGGCAATTGTGTTGACGATTGTGGATGAAGCAGAAGCCCCGGAAGCTGCGAGAGAGCTAATTGCGCGAACGGAACAGGAGGCATTAACACCTCAACAGAAACAAGACATAATAGATATTGTGACCTCGATTCTGGTCTACAAGCTGATGAATTTAAGCCGAACGGAGATTAAAAGGATGCTAGGACTAGATTTAACGCAGGAACCCCGCGCCATCCGAGAAGCGAAGGAAGAAGGACGGGAAGAAGCACTGCAACGAGAGCGATCGCTAATTCTCCGCCAACTTACCAAAAAAGTAGGAGCCTTAGATGATTCATTGCGCGACCCCTCGCGGGTATCTCTTCGAGATCGCGTTTCCTCCTTATCGATCGAACAACTCGAAGCTTTGGGAGAAGCGTTACTCGATTTCACTGATGTTACAAATTTAGAAGCTTGGCTGACAGAACAAAGTTAGAAAAGCGATTAGCGCAAAGCGCAACTCCGCAGGAACCGCACAAACCATCCAGCGATCGACATCTTGAGAAATCATCAAGCGATTAGCGCAAAGCGCAACTCCGCAGGAACCGCACAAACCATCCAGCGATCGACGGTTTGAGAAATCATCAAGCGATCGCACTGAGTCACTGAGCGATCGACATCTTGAAAAATAATAGAGCGATCGCACAAACCATCAAGCGATCGACAATCAAAGCGCGATCGCTAAAATCATCGAGCGATCGACGGTTTGAGAAATGATAGAGCGCGCTGCTTTGCAGATACCGCAAGGGTCGCACAAACAATCAAGCGATCGACAGCGCGATCGCATCTTGTAAAGAGTCTGAAGTGCGATCGCTGACTTCCTTATCTTCTTTACTGAGGCGCATTAACGAGATATTTGTAGAGATCGTCAATTACTGCCTTAGCTGCAATTGGACCACCTCCTACCCAGTGGTCCCCAACTTCATAAATCCTTTTTTGCTGAACTGCTTTTAATCTTAGCCAAAGAGGATTGTCCTTGAGAGCAGAGAGTACCTCTCCAATTTTAGAATTCCATTTGCCTACGATCACAAATACAGCTTCTCCATCTGCCATATCCATAACTTCTTTCGATATGGAGTATTGAATAGGATCACCTGCTAGTGCTTGAGTTTGTATTAAATCTAAATCCTGTGAAGGCGGTCGCGGTAGATCTGCGTCTTCCAAGATAGTACCGATAAAACCTGATTTCGTGTACAGAGTAATCATTTCAGGATACAGTCGGACAACTGAGACTTGAGTTGAACTAGGAGGATTCTTTGCCGAAGAACTTACATCTGCACCCACTTGCATCCTGAAAGTTTTTGCCCGTTGAAAATAGTCTGCCATCACCTGCTTAACCTGCTCAGTTTTGCCCAAAACTTCTCCTACAGAGGCAAAAACCTTTTTCCATTCGCCGCTATGGTTGAACTGCACAAAAACAGTAGGCGCAATTTGAGAAAGCTGGGAATAAATTTGAGGACTATTTTTAAGCCCAAGAATCAGATCAGGCTTAAGTCTTAGTACTCGCTCCAAGTTTATTCCTCCCTCAAAACCGATATCCACTGTTCCTCTTGCGCGGACTTGTACAACTGGTGAAACATATCTAAGATTCCCGCCGAGTGGTTTTTGCTCTAATGCAAGTACATCCTCCAACATCACACTGTCCAAGACAACAATGCGCTGTGGACTGATTGGGACACAAGTTTCGCCCATCGAATGTTGAACAATACGACAGTTCTTTAGAGATGCGGAATCATCAGGTGGAATGAAAGTATTAAAGGATTGACTGCCACAAGCAGAAACGATGAGAATAATTGTGAACCCAAACAGAAACACTAGAATCCGAGCTTTTCTAAATATTGAATGTTGCTTTGACACATCAGAACTCAATTGAAAATGTCCCTGACACTGCAAAAGGTTTTCCAGGATTGACCCCACCACCAACAAAGCTATAATTTCCTGAACGGAAGTAATCAGCGTTAAAGAGATTTTCGATGTTCAATTGAACCCGCCAATTATCGCACTTATAGAATAAGCTGGCATCAGTACGAAAATAGCTAGGAAGAGCATAGGTGTTATTGAGGTCGCGTTGGCGTTCACCAACATAAAACAGTCCTAGCCCAAATCCCAATCCCCGAAGGTTGCCTTGCTGAATTTGATAGGTTGTCCAGAGACTAAATTGGTTCTCAGGCACGTCAGGGAGACGATTTCCAACGGGTGTAGTATTGTCTTTACTGACAAACGCATCTAAGTAGCTATAAGATGCGGTCGCGTTCCAGCCAGGTAGGATTTCTCCAGCTAAATTAAGCTCAATCCCTCGACTGGTCTGTTCGCCTGTTTGCAATGAAAAAGCTGGATTATTGGGATCAGGGGTTGTCAGATTCTGCCTCCTAAGATCAAAAGCAGCTAGGGTAAGGCTGAGTCGGTCAGATACATCTGCTTTGATGCCAACCTCGAACTGTTGCCCAATTTGTGGTTCAAAAGGTGAACTATCTGCATTTCGCCTAGCAGCAAAACTAGGTGCAAATGAACGAGCGTAGGAAGCATAGAGCGATATTGGCTTAATCGGTTGATAGACTATACCAAAGCGAGGTGTCCAAGCACTATCAGTTTGTTCAAATTCTCTCCTCGGCTCAGGTAAAAACTCTGCCGTGCGAAACTGTTTAGAGTTGTCGTAGCGAACTCCTGCTAATAGCTTCAAATTGGGCAAAAGCTCCACCTGATCTTGCAGATAAAAACTAATAGTTCTGACATTATCATCCCGAAAAATGTTGAAATTAGGCTCAAACCGAGTTCGAGTGTACACTGGGTCAAAGATGTTGATTGATAGATAGGTGTCAGAAAAAGCGAATCTTGGATTTTCACTGCGGTAGCGATACTCAACACCAAATAAAAGTTTGTGTTGTATTGAACCAGTGCTGAATTGACCGACTACTTCTGCATTTGTAAAAAACCGTCGATAAGTTCCATCAGCATAGTCTGCGAGGCGAGCAAGTTCACCTGTTGATTCGTCAAGTCCAGCAGCAAAACCAAAAGTAGGACCGCTTCTTATAGGCTGATATTGAAGATGTTGAAGAGCATGTCTAACTGACCAATCCTGATTAAAACGATGATTCAGCATGTAGCTAACGTTGAACTGATCTTGCTGAAACTCAGTAGAAGATTCACCTAAAAAGCGGCTTCGAGGGATATTAACCACGCCATTACTTGTCTCTGGAAGTCCTTCATCGATTGTTTCACGCTCGGTGATAAACTGACCATAGATATTCAAAGATGTATTGGGACTAATATCCCAAGTTAAAGTTGGAGAGATTGAAAAACGTTCACCGCTTACAAAATCGCGGAAGCTACCATAGTTCTCGTAGGACGTATTTAGACGATACCGAACTGTTTTTGATTCGTTCAATGGTCCAGATAGATCTATGGCTCCTCGGTAAGTGTTGAAACTTCCTATCGTAACTGAGGCAGCATAAAATGGTTCAAATAATGGTTGCTTAGAAACTAGATTAATAATCCCACCAGGCTCGACCGCACCAGAAATAACTGATGCAGGTCCTTTGAGAACTTCAACTCGTTCGATATCGTTAGTATCTAAGGTCCCTAAAGAGAAGAAGGGAATGCCATCTCGTAAATACGCATCGCCAAGAACGTCAAATCCTCTGATCTTAAAGGTTTCACCAAAAATACCTGTTCCTCTTGTACCCGATGACCCAACACTTCCTAGCGTTTCTAGAGCATCTCTAAGTTCAGTAGCATTACGATCGTCTAGCACTTGTCGTGGCACAACCTGAATCGAGGCTGGAATATCCCGAATGGGTGTATCTGTCCTTGTTGCCGTACTCGCATTCGGCACTCGATAGCCTCGTTGTCCTTCTCCTGTCACTGTAATTTCTTCTTCTGCCACATCCTCATCTACTTCCGCACTCAGCACCAATCCCGCTGCACTCGGCACAACTTCCACCACTGGAACCGCTGTTTCTCCCGTAATTCTCACCTGTACCGTTGTCGGAGTTGCTTGAATCACCTCGATCGCACTAATTCCCTCTCCCGGTTTATCGACCGCAACTCGATTTCCCTCCGGCAATGCCAACACTGCCCCTTCTAACTCTGTGATTAACGTATTCCCCTCACTCCGCCGAGTCGGAACCGCACTGATTCCCGCGCTAGTATCCAAAATCACCCGAATCGTTCCCGCCGCAGGTTCCACCCGAGCGCCCGTCACCCGAACCGTTGCCGCTTCCACCTGTGCCATCCATTCTTTCACCGTCGTAGCCGGACGAGGAACTTGGCTCAACTGAGACACAGAGTTCTCTTCTGTCGCTTGTGCAACAGTCCAAGGCGCTGCCAAAACCGCCAAAACACCGATCGCACTCAGTTGCAATCCCAGAGTAGAAGCTTTCCTCGTCATCTCACTCACACCACTTAAGAATCAATGTCAGTAAGACTACCGAACTACAACTTGTAAAGAAAGCAAAACGAACGATTGCTGGAATTTTGTTTGAACGGTTTTCAGAAAAACTTGCGCTGCTGATAGTCTTTGGGATTCTGACCAAATTTCTTTTTGAACGCGATCGCAAAATGGCTTCGACTAGAAAACCCCACCCGTGCGGCAATGTCCTCAACCTTCATTTCGCCATACTCCAACAGTTGCCGCGCTTGCTCCAATCGATACTCGCGCAGATAATCAAACGGCGTTGTACCAAAACAGGCGCGAAATCCCCGCTTCAACGTACATTCATTCAGCTTGACCTGCTTTGCAAGAGTAGCGATCGATGGCGGCTCATGCAGATTTTGCAGCAGCAGATTTCTCGCGTGGTGAACTCGCTCGATGGTTCCGGGCGATAGCTTTTGCACCGGAATCGTCCCGACGCGATCGCAATAGATTGCCTGTTCTTTCTCGATTACCAGGCTCATCAGTTCCAGCGTTTTGCCTTCTATAAACAATCGCTTGGTCGTGCCTTGATAGGGACATCGCACAATTTGCCACAACACCGTTTGCATCGCTGGAGAAAGCACCCCCGATCGCGCATAATGCACCTGATCTTCTGGGCGTATCCAATTCTGAATCGCGATCGGCAACTCGCCATCCTGATCCCCTACTAGCGATCTCAGCGCGGTTGGCTCAATGTAGACTTGCACCTCTAATGCTGATTGCGCTGGTCCCACGATCGTTTGCTTCGGATATAGCCCACGTCCGTAGAGTGCATATTCGCGATCGCCCACGGTGGTTTGCTGATCCTGATGCTGACCAAACAGATGAAAATGGTGTCTCAGGTAAGCGGGTTCTTCGCAGTTATAAATCGCGATTTGCTCAAGCCACCGAATCTGATTAATCTCGATCGCTAACCCTTCCCGCAACTCAATCGATCGCACGCAACCTTGACCAAATTGATTGGAGTACTGTTGAGTTTGATCTCTCGGATCAGACGGATCAACGAACTTAGGCTTTTCTGCATTCAGTAGATCAAAAAAATCCTCACCTGAGATCGTAATCGTCATGACAATCGACAGCAACTTCAGAGCCAATATTGCTGTAGCATAAGCCTAGTGAGAATCTCTGTCAATAAAAAGTTTTTACCTGAGTGTACCGCATTCTATAGAACCCGTTTGAGGTCTCTTGTTGATATACAAGGCGTGTAGGAGAGCCGTTTCAAGCAGAGCCTGAATTTAGAAGGAAAATCATTGTTCTGGAACTATAAGGAACATAAAATCCAGAAAAATATTAGCTTTGAAACACATTAAAAGATACCAAATGGGTTCTATAACAGTGACTGGAATTATTCGAGTTGAGCCTTGGTACAATCCGCAATACATCATTCCAATGTTGGGTATGATGCTGGGCAATGCTTTAACTGGGACTTCTCTGGCACCCGATCGCCTAGTTGAAGATTTAACCACTCCATACTCCCGTCGATAGACAATGACTGCCTGAGACAGCGATAACTGAGCTTGAGGATGATTGGTCGCATAGACCCGCCAGCCCAACTGCTGCATTTGTTGCTCTACTGCTGCAAGGTCTAAGGAAAAGCCCACTTGAAAGCGGCGGTGTTCGACCACCCGTGCAGGTCTATCACCATATTTCCGTTGGGTAACCTGGGTCAATTGTGCTGGATAGTTTAACTGGAACAAAGATGCCACCCGATGCTTCGCCATCACTTGCTCAGTTGCAGTCGTCAAACTTTCGAGGTCGCGTCATGGTTTTTTGCCGATTCGGTTGCATCGACTGGCATCGAACAATCGTGTTGGTGTTCATAGCCCTCAGCAATCAGCAGTGTTTTGCCATCCGCGTAGTCACAGTCAATACGCTCTAACTCCACCTGTTTGCTCTGAGCGTGGCTGAGATATTCCTGCATCTGGGCATCAGCTCAATCTCACGACCTTACTCAAAAATGGGCAAACCGTGAGCTAGGTAGACCAGCCTGAAAGATTCCTCTCTAACTCTAATTTTGAAATCAATTCATGAGCTTATTAATCGAAAAGTTTGAGTCATAAACGCTTGATTCATTAATTTTTCTTTATAAAACTAGATTAGTGGATAACAGAGTTCTAACATCAGGGATCATGTTGCAAAATTTACGATTAGACCCATCTGATACTAATCGTTTGCAGCACATATTCTAACGTCACGGAGTCTGTTGAAATGCCTTTGATAACCCGCTGTGTAGCAGAATTTATTGGCACCTTTTGGCTAGTTTTGGGAGGCTGTGGCAGTGCAGTTTTGGCCGCCGCTTACACCGCAGACGCAGCAAAAATTGGAGAGAACACGTCGTTTCCATTGGGGATCGGGCTGGTCGGCGTGTCGTTGGCTTTTGGTTTGACCGTGCTAACGATGGCATCCGCGATCGGACATATTTCTGGCTGTCATCTCAACCCGGCGGTCTCCTTTGGACTGTATGCCGCCAAGCGATTTCGAGGAGGCCCCGATCTGTTGGGCTATATTGTGGCTCAGGTTTTGGGCGCGATCGCCGCTTCGGGTCTGATTTATCTAATTGCCAGCGGTAAGCCTGGATTTTCGTTAGGTGGCTCAAACCCTCTAGCAACCAACGGATTTGACGCACACTCACCCGGAGGCTATTCCCTCTTTGCTTGTCTGGTCATCGAAGTGGTGCTGACGTTCTTTTTCTTGATGATTATTTTGGGAGCCACCGATCGCCGCGCCCCTCAAGGGATTGCTCCAATTACGATCGGGCTTGCTTTGACACTGATTCACTTGATTAGCATTCCGGTCACCAATACCTCGGTCAATCCGGCTCGAAGCTTTGGCCCTGCTCTGTTTGCAGGCGGAGAACTGCTGGGACAAGTGTGGTTATTCTGGGTTGCGCCTATTTTAGGAGCGGTGCTGGCGGGGTGGCTGTACTCGGCTGTGTTTAGTGAAGCCGCGATCGCTGAAGAACACCTGAGAGAAACCGTCTGATTTGACGGATAATCTAACTAAAAAGTAGCTGTCCCGCCTGATTACAGATTCCGTCGATCCCAAGTAAACATTTTTAGTTAGTCACTACGCTTAGAGAGGTGAGAGAAATGAGGATGAGACAATCCACATGGTCACAGCAATTTGCACTCTGCTGATTTTCTCTTTTTAACGTGAATTCGATGAGAGTTTTTTCGCTTCGTTGTTCACGGCTTCTGCCCCCCAACCCCCCAATTTTGGGGGACTTTAAGAGAGGAATTCTGGTTCAAAGTCCCTCACTCGTGGGGGATTTAGGGGGCGTTCCTGGATCTAAAAGCGAAGCGTTCATCGAACTGACGTTTTTTTAAGGGAGGTTAGTGAGGAGCTTCAAGACCTCAGCCTAAGATCAAACCTGCTTCACAACAAGCGAGATTCGACGATTCACCAAGCAACGTCAATTCGCGATCGACTGCAATCTGAACGTCTGGCGGTGCCCTTTGTAAGTCAATTCTTAACTTTTTTCGCTGATTTGGTAATTTTACTTTACCCTCAATGAAAAAAGGAGGATGATACAAATGCTGAAGATTCAGCAAAATTACTGACCCCTTCTAAAAACCAACCTTTTTCTACGCATACAGTCCCCGTGTTAGTAGAAATTCTGACATTCCGTGATCGCCGCTTGCGGAATAGAGATTTCTCCTCTTGAAGGCAAAAGGGAAATCTGCTAAGGCAAGTCGATCGTGACAAACCACTTCATTTTTGTGCTGATTGAATCAGGGAGACCATTATGGAAAACTTTGCATACCTTCATGTAGCAGTTGATTATGAAGACCCCAGTCCAGAGCCAGCGGTGCGATCGCTCAAAGAACTGGGACTAACGTTGCCCAACTCCACTTGGGTCGGCGTGGCGAGTTTGATGATTGCGGTGTCAATTGTGGCAACGACTCATCAAGCAATGGCGCTCATCGTGCGCGGCAATACGGGTGCAGCCGTGACTCAGGTGCAATCTGCTTTGAGAAATCGAGGCTATAGCTTGGGTGTAGATGGCGTTTTTGGTGTCCAAACCGAATCTGTCATCCGGGCGTTTCAGCGCGATCGGGGTCTAGTCGCGGATGGCATTGTTGGCTCTGCCACAGCATCGGCGCTAGGCGTATCATCATCAGGCGGCGGCACTGGCGGTGGCTCTCAGACGGGAACGGTCACCATCACAGCAGGCAGCGGCGTAAATGTTCGCAGCGGGCCGGGCACCAACTATGCGATCGTCGGCGGCTTAGGCAACGGCGCGCGAGTCAGTACCTTCGGGTCTTCTAATGGCTGGCTCAGAGTCAATGGTGGCTGGATTTCGAGTGCGTATACAGGTGGCATTGGTGGCGGCAGTGGGGGGAGCAGCCCATCGACTGGTGTCGTTACCGTCATTCCTGCGATCGGGGTGAATGTTCGCAGCGGGCCGGGCACCAATTATGCGATCGTCGGCGGTCTTGGCGGTGGGGCGAGAGTCTCAACGTTTGGCACTTCTGGCGGTTGGTATCGGGTCTCAGGCGGCTGGGTTTCGGGATCTCATGTTCAGTAAACCAGCTAGATTTTAGCGTTCTGGATTGATATCTGGACTCATAAAAGTGATGGGGCGATCGAGGTCAGGGGTTAAGAAATCTCTGGGAGCGATCGTCCCATTATTTTGTGTTCTACTTTTTGTGCATCGACCAATTTTAATTAACATGAATTCGATGAAACTTTTTCGCTTTGTTGTCAAGCTTCTGCCCCCCAAGCTGCTGATTCTAGAGAACTTTAAAGCTTCATCAAACTAACGTTTAACGGCGTTGCTGAATCAGGGGGTGTGCCCCAAAGCGGCGGGAACCCCAAGGTTCAAAGTCCTCCAATTTTGGGGAATTTAGGGGGCGAAAAGATGGACACTTCTCACAGATTTATCCCTCCAATCAGCAACGCCCGTTTAACTAGCAAAATTTCTAATTCTTTAGAAAAAGTTGACTCTCTGGACAGTGCGAAGTTATTGATGCCCCTCGACAGTTGCATCAATCCGTTAACTCAAGCAAATTCAGTGATGTAGATCACCCAGTTTTATGGGCGATCAATTGAGGCAGAAGTAGACGCACTCTACTTCTCGAAAAAATCATTGGCTGTTGATGCTGAAGTGTCAGGCGCACAATCTGCTCGGTCGGATAGCCATGTTCCGGGAAAGTGCGAAACCATCGGGGAACCCGTTCCAAACCGTTTGAGGCAGTTCAAGTGCTAAGACTTGAAGGACACCTAATACGACCTAATACGATCGCGTTCAGATTGACAATGATGAGCATTACACAAGGCATGGTCACAGTCACCTGAAAGTGTCAGAGTTGAGCAAACAAAACAGTGGGTCAACAACTTCTTAAATTGGTTTGGTTTGACGAAAACTAATTAGCCTGATTGGTGTTAATTTCGCTCCAAAACTAAGATCCCCGCTCTCTCTAGGAATCTGGGATTTTACTGTGATCATACTGTCCGCCCGAAAACATTCGATCGCGCTTGCGGTACGCTCAAGACGGAGGGGTCGAGTACAGAAAATTAAGATCGTACAGACCAGTGCATATGTTACGTCGTTCTGTGTTTTCTAGTCTCGATCGAGCTGATTCTACTCGTTGGCTGATTGTAATTTTTTGCGCGATCGTGTTGATGTTGGAGTATCTTACGCTGCCTAGCTATGTGTTTGGCTATCTCTACATCGGTGCAATTTTACTCGCAAGTTCTAAACTGAGACGATCAGAAATTTTTCAAGTAATGGTTGTTTCAGCGATACTGACTTTTTCTAATTTGTGGTTTCCGTCAGGTCAATTAGTTGAGTCTTCCACGATTGCCAATCGCATCATTACTGTGATCGCACTGGTGGTAACAGGATTGTTAGAAATCCGAAATCGAGATTATCAAGATGCGATCGCTCAACAGCAAAGCCAACTTCAAGCCCAAGAGCAACTGTCTCGACTGAGAGAAGATTTTGTTTCGACGCTGACCCACGATCTAAAAACGCCGCTATTGGGCGCGATCGAGACCATCAAAGCCTTTCAGCGGCACGAGTTTGGGATTGTTAGCTCAACGCAGCAAAAGATTTTTGACATGATGGCGCGCAGTCATCAAACAACACTGCAAATGGTTGAGATGATGCTTGATGTTTATCGCAACGATGCCGAAGGATTGCAGCTTGACCTGGAGCCACTCAACCTCACAGACAGCGCAGAAGATGCGATCGTGACGCTGCGAGATTTGGCGGCGACTCGGCGCGTTTATCTGAGTACCTGTCATGGCGATTCTGATTTTCGTCGGGCGTTGTGGGTGATGGGCGATCGCTTGCAGCTTCAGCGCGTTTTTACGAACCTGCTGGCTAACAGTATCAATCACTCACCCAGGGGCGGCAAAGTCGAAGTCAGTCTAGAATCCTATTCCTCACACCAAATTGTCAAAATTCTCGACACGGGGCCCGGCATTACCCCCGAAGAACTGCCTCATCTGTTTGAGCGATTTTATCAGGGACACAGCGATCGACAAGCCAAAGGATCTGGACTGGGACTCTATTTAACTCGGCAAATCATCGAAGCGCACGGCGGGACAATTTGGGCAGAAAATCGATCTCCTCACGGGGCGCTGTTTGCCTTTCGGTTGCCTGCGACGAGTACTTCGGTCAGAGAGGGATGAGGGATAAGGGATGGAACCGGAATTAAAGCTAACAAGCGTGAGAGACCTGCGATCGACGACACTTTAAACAATCGAAATCCAATAATTAATCTACAAAACAACATTACTTTGAGATCGACTGAGCTTTATTAACGACTAGCTGCTATCACGATTCGAGCGCAGGCTTCTGCATCTGATAAGGCGTGATGGTGCACTAGATCGATTCCTAAGTAGTCACAAACATTGGGCAACTTGGTAGGGTAGATTCTCCAGGTTTTACGGGCTAGTTGTACAGTGCAAACAAAGTTTTGAGAGGGACGCGCCATACCATGAGCATCGCAGCAGGCATACAGCACTCCCTGGTCAAAAGAAGCATTGTGAGCCGCGATAAAGTCAACATTCTCCAGCATGGGTTGCAATGTTTCCCAAACTTCGCCAAAGGTCGGCTCCTCGGCTACATCGTCCCAGGTAATCCCGTGAATGTCGGTAAACTTGAAAGCACGACGCGGTGGACGAATCAGCGCATGAACTGATCGTACAATCCGATGATTCTCAACCCGCACCAGACCGATCGCACAGGCACTATCTCGCCCATAATCGGCCGTTTCAAAATCGAGTGACACAAACGATCGATTCAAATTCATTCAACCTGCCTCTACTTGCTGCTCAACACACGCCATGCAATAAACCCCGCAAAGCTGAGATAGCCCAATACCGTTACCCACTCTAGCCAATTTTCGGAGGGCATCAAAAAATGATCGTTCATCGATCGCGCTCACTGAGAATTACTGCTATTTTAAGCCAGACGCGCTTCACCAGGGCAAGCGATCGCCGTTCCAAGAAAAGAATTCGCCGCTGTCGTGGGCTTGTAGTTTGTCTAAAACGGTGAGTAATTGCTGAACGGTACGATCGACGCTAAACAGCTTTTCGGGCGGCACGTTGCGCTGAAAGGGGCGAGACAGATTTGTGTCCGTGGTGCCAGGATGTAGCGTGACGACGATCGCTTTGGGACAAGTGCGTTTGTATTCGATCGCCGTGTTTTTCATCAACATATTCAACGCGGCTTTAGAGGCCCGATAGCCATACCAGCCACCCAGTTGATTGTCGCCAATACTGCCAACTTTTGCTGAGATCGTGGCGAAGATGGATCGGTTTTGATGCTTGAGCAATGGTTGGATGTGTTTCGCCAAAAGGACTGCACCCATGCTGTTTGTCCGAAAATAATCCAGCAGTTGTTCTGAGTTAATATGGCGCAAACTCTTTTCTGGCTGCATCGTCTCGGTATGCAACACGCCTACACAGTTAACAACTAACTCAAGTGTGGTCGTTTCTGTCTGAATTTTTTGGATCACGCTGGCGATTTGAGATTCATCTGTAATGTCCATCGGCAGACAGCGCAAGCGAGAATCTTGAAGCGCCAATAAGTTTGACTCCGGATTGCGATAAGTCGCGTAGAGAAGGTCAGCCCGATCGCGTTGCAGCAGTTGACGCACAAATTCTAGTCCGATGCCTTGTCCTGCTCCCGTGATTAATGCAGCGATCGTCATTGTACAAAAAAATAAAGGATAAAACGATAAAGGTAAATCGATAAAACGTCCTCTGAGTATACCATTCAAGATTTAATGCGGAAAGCTGATCAGTCAGTCTGTAGCAATCTCTAATTTGTTGCAAATCGTCCCAAAATCTATGAATCGGCTCAAACCCATCCTGAAAAATCGCATTCTTTTACTCAGTTTGGCAATCGGAACACTCATACTGCCGCTTCTATTAATGCAATACGTGAGTTTTATGACGAGAAACGATCGTTACAACGCTGCTAAGAATGTACCCGTTAAACCTGTGGCGATCGTATTTGGCGCTGGAATTTATACAAACGGAACGCCTACACCAATGCTAGCGGATCGAGTACAGGGAGGAGTTGATCTTTACCGTCAGGGCCGCGTTCGCAAACTGTTGATGACCGGAGACAATAGCGCCACGAATTATGACGAAGTTACGGCGATGAAGCGATACGCAATGACATTAGGAATCCCAGAAAAAGACATCACGCTCGACTATGCCGGGTTTAGCACCTATGAAAGCTGTTATCGTGCTAAAGCGATTTTTGGCGTTACGCAGTCTGTTTTGGTGACTCAGCACTATCATCTGCCGCGCGCTGTCTACACCTGTCGTCAACTCGGAATCGATGCGATCGGACTCGGAACGCCAGACTGGGAAAGCTACGGAAATCAGGTGATGGTGCCCTACGCCCTGCGCGAAATCGCCTCGACGATGAAAGCAACTTTACAAGTGCATTTATTGCATCCCAAGCCCACTTTTTTGGGGCAGTTTGAAGGCATTCGCTAAGAGAATTTAATCCCTACGGACGATTTATTTTGCTTACGTGCAAATCGTAGAATAAATGCGCTTGCGATTCACTGAACGAATGCTACAAGTAACGCAAAAAACCTCGGTTTAAAGTCCATGATTACGCTAGAAAATGCTGAAATTAAGCTGAACATTCGTCCTGATTTGGGAGGTCGTCTCGATCGCTTCCAGGATCTCAAAACAGGCAAAGATTGGCTGTGGCATCCTTTAGAGTATGACGACTCAGAAACGCGATCTCTTCGAGATACCCGCAAGGGGTCGCTCTCCCTCGGTGCCTCATTTGACGATAATTGGACAGGCGGCTGGGACGAAATTTTTCCCAACGATGCCGCAGGTGAATTTCGCGGCTATCAACTCGTCGATCATGGTGAATTTTGGTCACAAAGCTGGAGAGTTGCCGACGCTTCTCCCTTGAGCGTCAAATTAATTTACGCCTGCCAAACGGTGCCCGTCAGCGTCGAGAAAACTATTCAACTCAATGCAACCCAACCGGAAGTGACGATCGCCTACACCTTCCAAAATCAATCTGATCAAACGATTCCCTTTCTGTTTAAACAACACTGCGCGATCGCCATTCAAGCCGACGACGAAATTCTGCTACCCGACTGCCTGATCGAACCCGCCTTCATCGAATTCAGCAAAATCATCGGACAAAACCAGAAAACTCGCTTTCCCAAAGCCTTTGCCGCTGACGGACGAGAAATCGAAGTGCAGAAGATTCCGCCCAAATCCTCAAAGCTGCAAGAATTTTACTACTGTTCAGATTTAGCGATCGGCGAGTGTGGCATTCGCAGCAAACAGTCAACCTTTCTCATGAGCTTCGATACGGCCGATTTCCCTTACGTTTGGCTCTTTCAAAGTTATGGCGGATGGCGCGATCACTACGTCCTGGTGATGGAGCCTGCTACAACCATTCCCTTCGATCTAGAAGTCGCTAGTCAAAACGGAACGATCGCCCAACTCAAACCCCACGCATCCCAGCAACGTACTCTAACCGTGAAATTGCAGCGCTTCTGAACAGTAGATTCCACCATCCTCTCGTGTGCGAGGTATCCTGATGAATGGGCGATCGCTCAATTTCAGATTGGGCTAAACTCATAACTCAACCTGATTGGAAAAGATTTGTGCTTGACCTGAAGCTAATCCGCGAAAATCCAGAACTCGTTCAAGAAAAACTCAGCCATCGAAACGGCAGTTATGACATTCAGCCGATCGTGCAGCTTGACCTCCAACAGCGCGACTTGGAGAAAATGCGATCGCACCTCCAGGCCCGCAGCAACGAAATCGGCAAACTCGTCGGACAGAAAATCAAATCGGGCAGCGATCCCAAGGGCGAAGAAATTCAGGCATTGCGCGACGAAGGCAACCAGATTAAAGCCCAATTGAGCGAGTTAGAGCCAGCCGAAAAAGACCTCAAAACCCAAATCGAAGCGCTGTTGCTAACCCTGCCCAATCTACCGAGTGACAGTACGCCGATCGGCAAAGATGAAACTGAAAATATAGAAGTCCGGCGCTGGGGCGATGAATATAAACCGCAGCACACAGAGATTCTGCCCCACTGGGAAATCGCTGAAAAGCTAGGCATTCTCAACACCGAACGAGCCACCAAAGTCGCCCAGGCCAGATTTATTACCCTGCTGGGAGCCGGAGCCGCCTTAGAGAGAGCGCTGATTCAATTTATGCTCGATCGCCAGATCGCCGCTGGATACCTCGAAGTTTTGCCACCCCTTTTAGTCAATAGCCAATCGCTCACCGCCACCAGTCAGCTACCCAAGTTTGCCGAAGAAAGCTTTAAGTGTAGCGAGGACGATCTCTGGCTGATCCCCACGGCCGAAGTTCCGGTGACTAACCTTTATCGCGAAGAAGTGCTGTCGTCCGAAGTGTTACCGATTCGTCACTGTTCCTACACGCCCTGTTTTCGCCGCGAAGCGGGCAGCTATGGCCGAGATACCCGTGGACTGATTCGTCTGCACCAATTCAACAAAGTCGAACTCGTCAAAATCGTTCACCCTGGCACTTCTGAGCAAGAACATCAGACCCTCGTCCAAAATGCCGAAGCGATTTTAGAAGCCCTCAAGCTGCCTTATCGAACGATCGAACTCTGTACCGGAGATCTCGGCTTTGGTGCCGCCAAATGCTACGACTTAGAAGTGTGGCTCCCCGCCGCTGGCACCTACCGCGAAATCTCAAGCTGCTCCAATTTCCTTGATTTTCAAGCTCGACGCGGCAGCATTCGATTTAAAGAAGCCGGACAAAAAGGCACTCAGTTCGTTCATACGCTCAACGGATCGGGGTTGGCCGTCGGTCGAACGATGGCCGCCATTCTAGAAAATTACCAGCAGCCTGACGGGACAGTGTGCCTACCAGAAGTGTTACAGCCCTACTTAAACCGAGAAACGCTGTAACAGGAAAGGCTGGCTGCAAATAATGTCCACGTTCATAAGGACTCAAAAAAATAGAGACCCTTAACAGTAGGCATCTCTATAAAAGTCTGAGGCAAAGCTCAGAGGAAGATGATAAGGTTTGTTGCAATTATGAGCGCTAGAACGATAGACTCGCTAAACTGGCATCACAGCATATAGTTAAGAATCAGTTAAATCGTCGCTCAAGCTATTTTCGCGCAGTGGGTAGGATTAGAGAGTAGGGTTAAACCTTTGAAGATTAGCAGTAACAGCTAATATCCTCACCGCACTCATCCGCTAAATAGCACAATGCGCGAAAGCGTAGAGCAACCACCTCATCATAGAGAGGGTTGAGCTTGCACATGGGTGGAATGTGAAACAGGGTCTTGCCCAAAACTTTGACATCGCGTTCAAATGGGCATTGAGCTGGGATCATTTTGCAGAGGCGATGAGCCAAGCCTGCATTACGAACCTGAACACGATCGATCTGTTTCCGCAAAGGAAGCAACCAATCAATATTTTTCCGGGCAGAAGAGTCGGTGACGGTAGCAGCATCGGTAGAGTGTACTGCGGGAGAAAGTCTGACCCAACCTTCTAAGGCGATTCTTCGGTTGGTCTGTTGAGATTTCATTCTTGCGTAGCCTCAACTTGTAGTGCGTGAAGGGAATGAAGGAGATGAATAAAGACTTTAGTGATTCTGAAGTTGAATACAGCGTGACTGGCAGCACTCCCGGAAGCCTAAAACCTTGAGAGTACAAACTTCAGCAGGGACAGCTTGAAATATAGACTAAAACTGATGTTACAGTCTGTAACCTGCCGCACCAATACTGCCTTATGTTTCGGCAGGGTAAATGCGAGAAACTACTGAACTTTAGAGACCTGTAGCGCTTTACCTCTGATAGTCTAACTTACCAAATGTGTCGATCGTGCGAAGTAAACAGCCAGTTTTTGTAGCGGAACGTAAAGGATTTGATTCTTATTCTAAACGTCTTTTGGCAAGCTTTCAGGTCTGTTTACAAGGATCATGCAGCTTTGGAATGCAGAACATGTGATCCCTGCATCGATCGCACCTATTGAGCGAAATTTAGTGCAAATTCAATAAAATGCTTCGATAGTAAAGTGCTTTCCTACAACTGGTCATCCAAAAACGTCCCTGGATTATTGCCAGCCATAGCCCGATCGTCTCCATTTCTATCAATCCCTCACTTTCTCTCTGGCACCGGATCATATCCCCCAGGGTTAAAGGGGTGACAGCGACAGATACGTTGAGTTGCCAGCCAAGTGCCTTTGAGGGCCCCATGACGATCGAGGGCTTCGATCGCGTACTGTGAGCAAGTTGGCTGAAACCGACAGGACGGCAACCACAACGGCGAGATAAAAACTCGATAGCCCCGTACCAACCCGATGAGTAAAACCTTCATCTCAAAAAAACCACTGCATCTTCTTTGAAGTTAGCAGCTTGGCGACTATACTAGATAAGCTGTTTAAAAATTCGAGCAACAGAGGAAGTATTCATGTCGCGATATCGAGGCCCGCGCCTTAGAATTGTGCGGCGTTTAGGAGATTTACCTGGTCTAACCCGCAAATCTCCCAGACGAGCATATCCCCCTGGACAACACGGTCAAGAACGCAAAAAGCGCTCTGAGTATGCTGTCCGTTTAGAAGAAAAGCAAAAACTCCGCTTTAATTACGGCGTTACCGAACGTCAACTGCTACGCTACGTCAGAAAAGCTCGTCGGGCAGCAGGCTCCACGGGACAGGTGCTACTCCAACTGCTTGAGATGCGGTTAGACAACACCATTTTCCGGCTGGGTATGGCTCCTACGATTCCGAGCGCTCGTCAGTTGGTCAACCACGGACACGTCACTGTCAACGGCAAAGTGGTAGACATTGCCAGCTATCAGTGCCGTTCAGGAGAAGTGATCGGAGTTAAAGATCGGGATGCTTCGCGTAAACTGGTGCAACAAAACTTGCAGTATCCCGGTTTGGCAAACCTGCCGAGCCACTTAGAGTTCGACAAAAACAAAATGCAAGGCAAGGTCAATGGCGTTGTAGAGCGCGAATGGATTGCCCTTCAAATTAATGAACTGCTGGTCGTTGAGTACTATTCACGTCAAGCCTAGTTTTTCAAAGTTATCGAGATTTCGCGGCACTCGAATATTTTTTCAAAACCCTTTGATCCCGTCAGTCAAGGGGTTTTTGTTTTGAGAACGCTGATCTAGGAGAATTGTTTGATTGTGGACAGTCTAAAGTAGATAGGTCAAGTTAAAGATGGCTTCGCCTGAACCCCTTGCACAGCTTGAAAACCATCTTCAGTTTTACGCCTAGCTACTCATCATTCAGGATTTTTCTAGCTTGCAGCACCAAATAGACTTTTTGAATGAACACAAATATTGTTGAAGTCTTTTCGCTGCCTTGTTGGGTGCTTCTGCCCTCCAACTCTAGGGGCATCAAACCAGATTTCTGGGGAGAAGTTCCTCGCTTGTGGGGGATTTAGGGTTTGCCTGGGTTGAGAATTGCAGCGAAGGATTTTGTCGAAGGTTAAACGGGCGTTAAGGCACCTGTAATTAGACCTTCTAAGGTTAAGTATTCATCGGCGCTAAGACTGCCCTGAATGTAGGTAGAGTAGCAGTGTTTGAGCGCCCATTTGACAGCCTCCAAATCTGCCCGTTTTCGTGCAGCATTCTGGACACTCTCTAGCGTGACATAGAGCTTACGATCGCTCACCGCCACTCGATCGCCCGGAAGCCAACATTGATACGAATAACCAGCTGGTTCTGAGATAAATTCAATCAGCCAGCCGTTGTAGAGTTCTTTTTTCATCTAACAAAAGAGAATGAATCAACGGACAAAAAAATTGAGAACCTGGGGAGTTTCATGAAGATAAACAACTTTGCAGAAATAGCAGCCAAGAGTGCGCTGAGTTGAAAGCTGCCATTCGTGACAATCTCTATAAGAAGATGCCTGTGATTAGAGGTCTGCCACAACTAACCACAGACAGAATTGCCTTCGGTTGGTTTCCTGGCTTGTTGTCGGAGTGTCCGATCGCAAGCCAAGATTTCCCCTTTCCCAGCTAACCGAAGCCTCTTGATCAGGTGTGATAAGCCAGTTGGATGGAGATCTTTACCTCGAGAAGGTCTTAGGGAGCGCGACCCAACCGAGTCAAGGTTTCACATCTGAGGGCGATCGCAAAGCCGATCAAATTTCTCTAATTTGAAACGTTACTGCTTTGACGTGGAGACAAGGGGGAGAAATCGGGGAGAAATCGGGGAGAGGGTTTGATAGAGGAGGGAGAACTTCGATGATCTGTTCCCCCTTTGGGGGTAATCCGCTTCGCGAGGAGGGAGAATTTTGTTCCGCTTCGCGAGGAGGGATGAAAAGAGTTTTGAATTCTAAGTTTGAGCTTTCAAGTTCTCCTCACTCCTCACCTCTCACTCCTCACTCTTCATCAACCTATATCCCAATCCGTGAACGGTTTCGATAAAGTCTTCGGGAGCATTGACGGCTTTTAGCTTGTGACGGAGGCTTTTGATGTGAGATTTGACCGTCTCCTCAGTGGGTGGCTCTTGGAGTGACCAGAGGCGATCGATGATGCCTGCCCGACTCAAAACGCGCCGTCCATTGGAAACGAGCAGTTCTAAAAGCGAATATTCTTTGGGCGTGAGTTGAAGCGGCTTGCCCTCATAGGAAACTTCGTAGGTGCTGGAGTCCATTCGTAGACTGCCCCAGACCAATCCTGTGGACGATAGGCTACTACCTCGACGCAGTAAGGCTCTGATTCTAGCCATCAGTTCTTGCAGGTCAAAGGGTTTTACCATATAGTCGTCAGCGCCCGCATCCAGACCGATGATCTTGTCTGCGATCGTATCCCTGGCTGTCAACATCAAGACTGGAAAAGTGAAGTTGCGATCGCGCAGTCTTTTACAAAAATTGACCCCATCCAGTTTGGGTAGCGTCAAATCCAAAACAATCAGATCGTATTGGAGGGCAGAGACCCACGTCCACGCCATTTCGCCATCTTGAACGACATCAACCGTATACTGGCGATCGGTCAGTGCCTCATTGAGAACGTCGGCTAATTGAATATCATCTTCAACGACTAAAATTCGCATGGTTGAGCAAGATTTGGACGCGATTTTCGGGGTAATTTCTGGCTATTGTAAATAGAGTAAGGTGATGAATTGCTATCATTTTTAATTCTGTAAATCTGATTCTTACACTTCACGTTTCCTAAAGAAGAGTTCCATGTTTTTCTTAAAAAAGTCGCCCGAAGATAAAGGGTTGATTGTAGGGTTTTTAGCATTGACGCTGTTGATGGGCTTGGGGAGTACAGTCTCTTATCAAAACGCGACACAGCTTATTGAGAATAACAAAAAATCTCAACAAACTTATCAAATTATTAGAAAATTAGTTGATGTATTTGCGACGATGACAGTGGTTGAGTCGGGGCGGCGAGGCTACATTTATTCGGGCGATCGCAAAGAGTTAGCGCGATATGAAACTGCGATCGTTCAGTTTGAGCCGGAGTTGACTGAGCTTCGGATATTAGTATCCGCTGATCCAACGCAGTCTCAGCAATTAGTTAAATTAGAAAGGTTACTTAGTCAGAGGTTGGTACTTCTTAGAGACTCGATCGCTCTCTACCAGCGAGATCAGTCCGCGTTAGACACTCAAGCTTTGATGACCGAGCGCAGTGTTGTTTTGCGAGAGCAAATCCAAGCTGTGATTGATGAAATGCGAACTCAGGAAGAACAAGAGCTAGAGAAGTCGATCAAGCAGTCTCAGGTGAGTATTTATGAAAGAAAATTAATCGAAACCTGGCTGACTCTTTCTGGATTTTCAATTTTGATTTTGGGGTTTCTAGGATTTTACTCACAGTTAGTCAAACGTCAACAAGCTGAAGCTTCTGAACAAAAACTATCTCAACAAAAAGAGTTAAGCGAACTCAAGTTAAAGTTTTTCTCAATGGTTTCGCATGAATTTAGAACGCCTTTAAGTGTAATTTTGGGATCTGTTGAACTACTCATTGAAAGTCAGCAGTATTGGACGGAAGATCGTAAACAGAAAAACTTAAAGCGAATTCAATCTTCTGCAAAATCAATGACTCAACTACTAACAGATATTCTCACCTTAACGCGGGCAGAAGCTGGAAAGTTGCAGTGTAGTCTAGAACTGTTGGACTTAGAAGCTTTTTGTCTCAACTTAATTGAAGATTTTGAATGTGCAACACCAGCAATTTATTCGTTTCAATTCACAAGTGACTGTTATTACACTCATGCTCAATTAGATGAAAAACTGCTTTATTCTACATTAGGAAATTTGATATCTAACTCGATCAGATATTCACCCACGGGAGGCAGAATCAAACTCACCTTAAAGAGTGAATTGGGAGTGATTATTTTTCAGGTTAAGGATGAAGGGTTAGGAATTCCTTTAGGCGATCGTTCTCGATTGTATGAGCCTTTTTATCGGGGACAAAACGCCACGACGATCGCTGGAACTGGATTAGGATTAGCTGTGGTTAAAAAATGTGTTGCGCTACAAAATGGCGAATTGACCTTAGAGAGTCAGGAAGGAATGGGGACAACTTTTACGGTAAGGATTCCGCGAGGTGGTCGTGAATGAATCCTTTTGATCGGCTCAGTTGGTCTGCGCTCAATCTGCTGATTCGGACTCAGTTTCCCAGGGTGCGCCACCTATCAGTTGGTGAACTAGAAAATTGGTTAGAGAGCGATCGCAAACCTCATTTACTGGATGCAAGAACTGAAGCGGAATACAATGTTAGCCATTTGGATAATGCTCAGAGAATTAATCCAGATATCCACGATTTTTCTGATTTGAAACTGTCTTTAGAAACCTCGATCGTGGTGTACTGTTCGGTAGGCTATCGATCGGCGCGGGTGGTCGATCGACTCCAGCAAGCAGGATTTACTCAAGTGATGAATCTGGAAGGCTCAATTTTTGAGTGGGCAAATCAGGGTAAACCTATTTACGCTCAAGGGCAGCGGGTGCAGCGGGTGCATCTTTACAGTCCAGCATGGGGCTATTTATTGAAGGACGATCTGAGAGCATTGAGTGACAACCAGGAGTAATATTTTGTGGATATTGATGCAATTTTGCAGCGGTTTGAACGGTTTGGAATTCACTTAGGATTGGAGGCGAGTCAGCGGCTTTTGTCTGCGTTAAACAATCCACACGATCGCGTTCCAATTATTCATGTCGCAGGCAGCAATGGCAAGGGTTCCGTTTGTGCTTATTTGTCATCGGTTTTGACCGAAGCGGGCTATCGAGTTGGACGCTACACATCGCCACATTTAGTTAGCTGGTGTGAACGAATTTGTATTAGCAACCGATCAATTTCTCCAGAAGATTTGCAGCAGGTTTTATCAGAAGTCGAGGCAGCAATTGATCCCGCTTTTTGTCCAACTCAATTTGAGGTAATTACGGCGGCGATGTGGCTTTATTTTGCTCAACAGCAGGTAGAGATTGCCGTGGTCGAAGTGGGATTAGGCGGTCGATTGGATGCGACAAATGTCTGCGATCGTCCCCTTGTCACTATCATTACTTCTCTCAGTCTGGAACATTGGCAACGACTCGGCCCAACCCTTGCAGACATCGCTAGAGAAAAAGCTGGCATCCTTAAGTCCGGCTGTCCCGCCGTAATTGGTCAGATTCCCCCAGAGGCAAAACAGGTCATCGATCGCCGCATCGTCGAAGTCAACTGCCCCGTCATTTACCCCGACCCTGCCACAGATTCAGGCAACGGTTGGGCAGAGTACACCCCTCCCTCCTCCGTCCTCCCTCCTCCGTCCTCCCTCCTCCGTCCTCCGTCCTCCGTCCTCCGTCCTCCGTCCTCCCTCCGTTATCAGCTTCCCCTTCAAGGCGCGATCCAGCGACACAATTCAGCGTTGGCGATCGCCGCTCTACAACTTCTCCAGCAGCAGGGATGGAAGATTTCGGATCAGGCAATCAGGGATGGAATCGCTAAAACTCAGTGGGCAGGAAGGTTGCAGTGGTTTAGATACAAAGAACGCCAAATCCTGATCGATGGGGCCCATAATCCCGCTAGCGCTAAGGTGCTGCGTCAGTTTGTAGAGTCGTTAGACGCTTCTCCTGTGCATTGGGTGATGGGAATGCTTTCGACTAAAGATCATGCGGACGTGTTTAAAGAACTGCTGCGATCGGGCGATTTTCTCTACCTCGTTCCTGTTCCGGGTCACAGTTCTGCCGAGCCTGAAAAACTATCGACGTTAGCCCTACAGATCTGTCCTGATTTGGGTGACTGTAACGTTTATACAGACGTGTTTTCAGGATTAGAAGCAGCGCTACAAAACACCCACAACGAACTGATTGTTTTGTGTGGTTCACTTTATTTGATAGGTCACTTTTTTGTAAAAACAAATCTAAGCTGAGTATCGGTCGTCAATTTTTGCCCGATCGCTTTCCTCAGTTTCCGTTAATAGAATGCGATGTCCGTCAACGATGTCTAACTTTTGAATGGCATCAACATGTATCCCATCTGCAATGCCTTTCCATTTTGCCTTTGCCAAGGTTCTCGCTTCTTTTTGGCTTCCAGCGATCACAAACACGACTTCATGATCTTCACCTAACCGATCGCTTGCCAGTTTGCCTCCCAAAAACACTGCGAATAAGCTCTTTTTCAGCATTTCGGCTCCCAAAAGTTTATACAGCGATCCTAAATCAACCTGAATCCGATGAGTCTTTCGCTAGGATTATCAACTCGATCAGTTCCCTAAATCCTCCAAAATTGGGGGACTTTGACCCTTGGGGTTTCCGCCGCTTTGGGACAATTCATCCTCTGATTCAGCAACGCCTTTTTTTAATGTCAATTCGATAGTCTTGTTCGATTTGGTTACAGTGTTCAGTCGCTTCTAAATTTTCCACCAATCAAGAACTTTCCACCGGAAATCTGGTCTTGAAGCCCCCCAAAATTGGCAGCTTGGGGGCAGAAGACGCGATCAACGAAGCGAAAGGACTTCACCGAACCATCCTTAAAGTTCGAGGAGCATCCAGAAAGTTCAAGGAGCATCTAGATTGAATCATCTACCCGGATCATTCACACTAAATTACGATCGGCCTGCATCAACCATCCATCGAGTCTCTAAAATTAAAATGCCTCAGATTTGTGAGAGGCTGGAAATTCACCATCAGGTGTGAGGCATGACTGGAGAGAACAGACGATGAACATCGTAGAACTATTTCAAAAGGGCGGCGTGACAATGGTGCCGCTGCTGCTGCTCTCGATTTTGGCATTGAGCGCCATTATTGAGCGATCGTGGTTTTGGTTCAATGTCCTCAACAAAGAAAAAGAGACGGTCAATCGGATTCTGGATGCCTCTCGTAAAGACTGGGGGATGTCAACTGAGATTGCACGGCAGGCTTATGACCAACCGATCGCCCGATTTCTCTATGCTGCCCTGCGGCTCCAAGACCCTGACCCAGAACTGTTTCGATTAGCTCTCGAATCGTCTGCTGATGAAGAAATTGTCTCCATGCGGCGAGGCGACAAGATTCTCGAAGCGGTGATTGCCCTGGCTCCGCTGTTGGGCTTGCTAGGGACGGTTCTTGGTTTGATTACGTCACTGGGGTCGATTCGACTGGGCGACATTGGCACCGCATCTACAGCAGGCGTTACAACGGGGATCGGCGAAGCCTTGATCAGCACCGCAACAGGCTTGATCGTGGCGATTCTTGCGGCTGGCTTCTACAGAATTTTTCAGGCACTCATTTTCAATCAGGCCAAGGTCTTCCGTCGCGCTGGCAATGATCTAGAACTGCTCTACCGTCAAAAATGGCAAACCAAAGGAGGGATGAGGGATGAGGGATGAATGTTTGCACCGCTCAAAATTTGCCAAATCATCTCAGCAGGCTGACCCATTCCGTTTAATCGTGCGCCGCTAGTCATAGGTCAAGAACAAACCAAGGGATGTTGATATCGGCGTTGCTGATTGGAGGGATGAATGCGTGGGAAGTGTCAAGCTTTTCGCCCCCTAAATCCCCCAAAATTGGAGGGCTTTGAACCTTGGGTTTCCCTCCGCTTTGGGGCAATTCATCCCACAGTTCAGCAATGCCGTTGATATCCATGAATCAACCCATGAATCGACCAAAGTGACTATTTCATCCCTCATCCCTCATCCCTCATCCCTTATGAAGCTCAACCTAGATTCTCCCAACGACGAGGCGCAGATCCAGATCATTCCGTTGATTGACGTGATCTTCTGCATTCTGGTTTTCTTTATTTTGGCGGCTCTGCAATTAACCCGTCAGCAAGGCATCAACGTCGATCTGCCCAAAGCAGCCACAGGCACCGTGCAGACGCAAGAATCCCTCATGGTCTACATTGATCCCGCAGGGCAGATTTACGTGGATAAACAACCCGTCGATCGTGCCCAACTCTTCCAGGTCGTGCAAAACTATCACCAGCAGCAACCCGAAGGCTTATTGGTTCTTAGTGCTTCTCAAACGGCACTCTATAACGATGTGATTCAAGTGCTAGACATTTTACGAACGGTGGGGGGCGATCGGGCTGCTCTCTCCACAGCCCCCCCTCCAAGTGGTCAACCGTCTCCCACTCCAACCACTCCCGCGCCTCTTGTAACCCCTGGCATCAACCCTCCTGTCGCTCCCGGCGGCACCGATCTGTTTGGAAACCCGATCGCACCCAATCCCGGCGGCTTACAAACGACCCCAACTCCCCTTTCTCCTCAGCCAACCCTTCCTCCAGGCTCCGGAACTCAGCCCAACACAGAGCCTTCGCCACTTCCACCCCAGTAGACCTGAATTCGATGAATCTTTTTGCGCTCTTTAATGTCGTAGGAGATCTTGGTAATGACCAGCACAAGTGAGAGACTTTAATCTAGAATTCTCATGCAAAAGTTTCTCAGAATGAGGAGTTGAGGGGCAGAAGAATTGAACAACGAAGCAGAAAACCTCAGTGAAAAACTTCATCGAATTGACGTTTAGATATTGACGTTTAGATAAGGTTTCTCGTTCAAAATTTCTCACTTATGGAGGATTTAGGAGACAATCCGACTCTGAAACCAAAGCGAAAGACTTCATCAAGTTCACATTAAACCCAATTCACATTAAAAAAGGTAGACGAATCGCCTACCCATTGGGAAGTTGGATCTTCTTGAGATTAGAAATCTTAGCTTTGACGAAGCTTTTCTAAAACGCTGCGGTCTTCTAGCGTGGAGGTGTCACCCGAAATTTCGACCCCGCTAGCCAGATCGCGGAGGAGTCGTCGCATAATTTTGCCCGATCGCGTCTTGGGTAAAGCGTCAGCAAATCGGATTTCACCCGGACGAGCGATCGCGCCAATCTCGTTGACCACATGTTTTTTGAGTGCTTTGGCCAGGTCATCGCTGGGCTGATGATCGCCCTCCAACGTGACAAAGGCTACAATGTCTTGCCCTTTTACTTCGTCGGGTTTGCCCACGACAGCGGCTTCTGCGACAGCGGGATGAGACACCAGAGCAGATTCAACTTCCATTGTGCCTAGCCTGTGTCCGGCGACATTGATCACGTCATCCACGCGACCCATCACCCAAAAGTAGCCGTCTTCATCTTGTCGGGCCCCGTCTCCTGCAAAGTAGGTGTAGTGCCCTTCTTTAACTGGAATGTGTTCCCAGTAAGTTTTGCGGAAGCGATCGGGGTCGCCAAAGACCGTTCGCATCATGCCCGGCCAGGGATGCCGAATCGCTAAATACCCCCCCTCATTCGTCGGCACAGAATCGCCGTCCAGATTGACGACATCCGCCAAAATTCCCGGAAAAGGCAGCGTCGCAGATCCAGGTTTGGTCGGAATGGCACCCGGCAAAGCAGTAATCATAATGCCGCCTGTTTCGGTTTGCCACCAGGTATCGACGATCGGACATTTTTCTCCTCCAATCACGGTGTGATACCACATCCAGGCTTCGGGATTGATGGGTTCGCCGACGGTTCCCAACAGCCTCAAGGAAGACAAATCGCGCGCTTTGGGATGTTCGTCGCCCATTTTGATGAAGGCTCGAATCGCTGTGGGAGCGGTATAGAGAATCGTGACCTTGTGTTTTTCAATCACATCCCAAAAGCAGCCTGGGTTTGAGGCGCGAGGGGCCCCTTCATACATGACGGTGGTGGCTCCGTTGGAAAGTGGCCCATAGACGACATAGCTATGCCCTGTGATCCAGCCTATGTCAGCAGTACACCAATAAACATCCGATTCCTGGAGGTCAAAAATCCATTTGGCGGTGATGTGGGCGTAGAGATTGTAGCCGCCTGTCGTATGAACGACTCCTTTGGGCTTGCCTGTGCTGCCGGACGTGTAGAGAATGAACAGCATATCTTCGCTATCCATCGGTTCGGCAGGGCATTCGGCAGAAACTTCTGTTTCGAGATCGTGCCACCAAAAATCCTGGCCGTCTTTCATCTCGATTTCTTGAGCGGTGCGCTTGACAACCAAAACTTTTTCGACAGGCACATTGGGATGAGAAAGGGCTTTGTCGACCTGAGTTTTGAGCGGCACGATCGCATCCTTTCGCCAGCCTCCATCTGCGGTGACAACGACTTTGACCTGACCATCGATCAAGCGATCGCGCAGCGCTTCGGCACTAAACCCCCCAAATACGACCGTGTGGGCGGCTCCAATTCGAGTACAGGCCAGCATGGCGATCGCCGCTTCTGGAATCATCGGCATATACAATCCGACCACATCGCCTTTTTTAACACCCAGATGTTTGAGAACGTTGGCAAACTTACAAACCTGCTGGTGGAGTTGGGCATAGGTCAGCGTCAGGGTATCTCCGGGTTCACCTTCCCAGACGATCGCGGGCTTGTCAGGACGAGTGGTGAGATGGCGATCGAGGCAGTTGTAAGACAGATTCGTTTTACCATTGACAAACCATCGGGCAAAAGGGGGATTGCTCCAGTCCAGCACCGTATCCCAGGGGTGAAACCAATGCAATTCTTGAGTGGCTAAATCTGCCCAAAATTTTTGCGGGTCGGCTTGAGCGCGATCGACCAGTTGCTGATAGTCTTCTAAACTTTTGATGGTGGCTTTTTGTGAGAACTCAGCCGAGGGAGGAAAGACGCGATCTTCGTGCAGAGTGGATTCAATATTGGATTCAGCCATTTTGTCAGGTTTATCAGAATTAGGATCTTCTCTAAAAAAACGATACTGGTTTCTGGGGAGCGATCAACCAACAGGAATCTTGAGTTTCGTGAATTACTGATCATCAGGGCTTGAGAACAGTGCTTCCAGGTCTTGATAGCCACTCACCACCCGCAAGATCTCTATTTCATTGTCAATGAGGCGATAGAAAATTAGATAGCGATCAAGCGAAACACTTCTCAACCCAGAAGCCAGGTCATCTCGTTTGCGTCCTATTTGTGGGAAACGGGTGAGGTTAGTGAGCTTTTGATCAAGTTGTCTGAGAAATTGGTCAGAGGCAGCATGGCTACGAGTGCCTGCAACAAAGTCCAGAATCTTCTCAATATCTCGACTTGCTGGAGCAGTTAATCTATATTGCTGACTCATTCTTCGATCGATTGCGCTTGCTGTTGTATTTTCTGTTGCAGTTTTTCTCGCAGTTGGTTCATAAATGTTTCGCCATCAATGACTTCCCCACGTTCTGATGCATCTAGTCCAATCTGAATTTCGCGCTGAAGTTCTTCAAATCGTCCTTTGTAGATGCGTTCTCGTTCTTCCAAAAGCTTGACTCCAGCATCAACCACTTCACTAATCGAGGAGAACTTACCGATCGCGATTTGTTGTTGAATAAACTGTTCAGTTTCGGGGGTGAGTGAGATGTCCATAGTTGACTGAGACTGAGGAGAGTTCTTCTTATTTTAGCGATCGATTTCAAGGAGTCTTGAGTTTCGTATTCCGGTTCAAAGTCCCTCACGGGTGGGGAATCTAGAAAGCTGCCCGGAGTAATTATCGCAGAGAAAGATTAGTCTAGCGCCCGATCGCTTTTCTCCAAGCCTGAATCTGTAACTGTGCGGCTGCGTAGGCCTCGGTGCGGGGGGGAATTTTTTGAGCCGTGGCGATCGCGCCCAAAACGTCTGTGTCAGCTTGAACGATCGCCGCCTGCAAAATCTGCTGACTCCATTGAGTGATTGCCTGATTAGCCTCCGTTCGTAGAGAAGTCGTCCCTGGCACCCCATCTGCTAATCGAATTGCCTCTGACAACGCATCCGGCGTGCCCCCATTGGCCGCATCTCTGGCTGCTTGCAGGTTGCTTTGGGCTTGAATGCGGTTTTGCCAGTTTTGCACTTTTGCCTGAGCATTATCGTAAAGTGCACTGCCAGAATTGACCTGTTGGGCTGCCGTGATCGCACTCGGCAAATCTCCGGCATCCGCCAACGTGTCCGCCTGATCGAGAATTGGCTGGTCTTGCAGTCGAGCAATCTGCGATCGCCACTGCCCAATTTTGCCCTGAGCCTCGTCGTAGAGCGATCGTCCTGATGTGATCCGTCTGGCCTCGTCGATCGCCGACTGTAACCCATTCACATCGCCATTGCTGGCCATTTGAGTTGCCTGGTCGAGAATCGGCCGATCCTGCATCTCTTGCATCTGACTCGAAACTTGACTGACCAGTTGTTGCGCTTCTTTAGACCGAGGATTGTCAGACGGAACGAGAGACGCTTGCGCGATCGCCTCCGCCAAATCATCTGATCTACCCGATTGAGCCAGTTGCCGCGCTCGTTCTAGTTGTGCCACATCACTCTTTTCTAGCTGCCAACGGGCGATCAGTTTTTGGGCTTTATCGTAGTAAGGGCGGCCCAATTGGAGATCTTGGGCTTGAGCGATCGCCGCCTCAATGTCTGCCGCCGTACCACCCCAGGCTTTTGACTGCGCTCGTGCAATCACATCAAAATCTTCGACCTCACGCTGCAACTTTGTATTCGGTGGAATCTTGCTAATGATATCTAGCGCGCCTGACAGGTCTTTGCGATCGAGTCTGGCCTGAGCCAAATCCATCATTTCTTGACCTACCTTGGCAACGGTTTCTTGAGCTTCCTGGTAGACATAGCTCTTTTCATCAATGCTAGAAATCAGTTTGACCGCTTCGAGTAGATTGGTTACGCCGCCGCGATCGATCAAGTCTTTTGCTTTGGCTAACTTACTAATGTCCTGACGAGTCGCTGTAATGATGGTGGTAAGTTCTTGATACTTGGTGGTTTGCCAGAAGTTATTGTCGATCGACAGCAACCGGGCCGCCTCCGAAGAAGCCTTACGCCAGTTTTGTTTTCGCAGCGCGTCTTCAACTCGACCATAGATAATCTCTGCTTCAGCCCAAATGCCCTGCCACTTCTCAATCCGCTTCTCAATCTGGTCGTGGGCGCTGGTGTTGTTGGGAATCTTGCGAGCCACGTCGATCGCTTCCTTGAGTTTTCCGGCGTGAAATGCTTCATCTGCAAGCCCTAAAATATCTTCGGCCCACTGCTCGACCAGACGGTTTACTTCGTCATGAAGGGGATGGTCAGGCGGCAAACTGTTGACTAATTTAATCGCTTCGAGCAGGTCATTAACGGTTTGTTTGTTAGCGGCAAGCTGGGCACAGTGCATTCGCAGCGAGGCCGAGGCCAGCGGCCAAAAAATTGCGGGACAGTTGGGAACGGCAGGTAGCTTAAACAGGAACCCGATCGAGAAAGCGGTCAACCCCGTCGTCATGACCAATCCCAAAATGACAGCCGTCTTCCAGTTGCGGAGCCGTTTCCAGGTCGCTTCGGGTGGAGTGTCAGGCGGACTATCTCGATCAAGCGTCTGCTTTGAGGAATCGGTCTCTGAGGAAGACGTTTGCCTTGTAGAGGCCTTGTGCGAACGGTCTAGATTTTGAGACGATAAGTTGGCCGCCTTCCTGCGGGGCTGAGGCTGCGAAGGTTTCGGAATCCGCCGATTAGGAATGCCGCGATCTCTAGTCATAGCCACCGTAAAAACTGCGCGATTGCCAAGGATATCTTAAACCGCAAAGCAATAGATGCAATCCTACTCTTCATCTTGAAAAAAAGCCAACTTTGGAGGGATGGGAGGAGGAGGGAGGAGGGAGGAGGGAGGAGGGAGGAGGGGATGAGAGGGGGATTTAGGTGTTGAGTTTTGGACTCTGAACTTAAGATCTGAACTTAAGATATGAGGAGTCCTCTGGGTGTTAAGGTTCGGTTTCTAAATTTTGAACTTGGAACAACACCCGACGTGAACATTGGTCTTCATCCCTCATCCCTTCTTCTCTAGTTCTCCTTTGTCGATATGATCAGATCCGCACAGAACTGAGAGGAAGCCGTTATGGAAGCATTGCCAACAGAGCTACAGTTGTCGGGGAAGGTGGCGATCGTCACAGGTGCGTCACGGGGAATCGGTCGATCGACGGCGCTGGCGTTGGCATCGGAGGGTGCGAAGGTGGTCGTTAACTACGCCAGTTCTAGCGGGGCGGCTGAAAAAGTGGTCGAGGAGATTTCTGCATTGGGAAGTGAGGCGATCGCGGTCGCTGCGGATGTTTCTAAAGCGGATCAGGTCGATGCGCTGGTCGAATCTGCGATGACAAAGTGGGGCAGAGTGGATGTGTTAGTCAACAATGCTGGCATTACTCGCGATACGCTGCTGTTGAGAATGAAGCTAGAAGACTGGCAAGCGGTCATGGATTTAAACTTGACGGGCGTGTTTTTGTGTACCAGAGCCGTCAGTAAGATTATGTTGAAGCAGCGATCGGGGCGCATTGTCAACATTACGTCGGTCGCGGGCCAGATGGGCAATCCGGGACAGGCAAATTATAGTGCGGCAAAAGCGGGAGTGATTGGCTTTACGCGCACTGTGGCTAAAGAGCTTGCTAGTCGGGGCATTACAGTTAATGCGGTCGCACCGGGATTCATCACAACCGACATGACGAATGATCTGAAGTCGGATGAGATTCTCAAATACATTCCGCTAGGTCGCTATGGTCAGCCCGAAGAGGTCGCCGGAATGATCCGATTTTTGGCTGCGTCTCCAGCAGCCTCTTACATCACGGGACAGGTCTTTAACGTGGATGGCGGTATGGTGATGGCTTAGGAATTTTGAGGAAATGAGCGGCGATCGCCTTTGACCTCGACAAAAATTTGCGCCAGAGTTGCAAGTTCTGAAATGGAATGAGTTTGATTCCTTGATTTCTCATTCCTCGATCGCTAGTCCAGTTTGAATTCCTCAAAGTCTGGAGTGCCGTAGATCATTTCGCGATCGACCGCCGATAGAACTCGATTGTTTGACCGATCGCGACTCACACAGCGACAGACTAGCTGCGCCACATCCGCCCGATGAATCGTCCCCGCAATTTTGGGATCTTCGGTCAAGATGCCGTTGCCAGTCGCAGGTTCAGATTTGAGTCCGCCTGGTCGAACGATCGTGTAAATCAATCCACTCTGGACTAAATGCTGTTCGGCTTTCTCCTTTTCTTTGAGAACTTCACCCAGGGTTTGCAGAGCTTGAGGCGGCAGAGCCACCGCACTTTCACCACTGCCGATCGACGTGACTAAGATAAATCTGCGAACGTCCGCTTTTACGGCTGCATCAATTAAATTTTTGTTGCCCAGATAGTCGGCGCGTTCTCCATCCTGGGGCTTGCCGCCGATCGTGCTGATTACGGTGTCGATGGAAGTTCCGCTCATGGCTGACTCAACTTGATCGAGACTCATGGCATCGGCGATCGTGACTTCAATTCCCAAGGCTTGCAATTCGGGGGCGGCGGCTTGAGATCTGAGCAGTGCCTTTAGGCTGAGATTTTGCGCCGTCAGACCCTTGGCAATTTCTCGACCGACTCCTCGACTGGCTCCTGCTAAAAAAATTGTCATGCTCAATTCCTGGTAAAGGTTACGCTGATTAAACTTTGGAGCAGTTTTGTGTGCCCATCGATCAGATAACTTATGCTGTAGAGAGTGTCGATCGCAAGTCGGAAACCTGATCCCCTTTGAGTAGAGATAGCCGTCCCCTGAGCGACGATGGGATCTGCTTCAATTAAGATAGTTTATTTCATTTCCAGGAGTCTGCTGTGAACCAGAACAGCCTCAACAATCTTCAACTGAGTATCACTGGCTTTGGTCGCCTGCTGACCCTGATTGGGTTTGTCTGGTTGCTGACGGCGCTGGGGTTGGGATGGTTGATTAAGTCGTTTTTTGTTTTGTTGGGTCTGCTGTTGTTGGCTCCGGTGGTGGCGTTTTTTGCGTTTCAGTGGTGGCTCAAGAAAAACCTGGTTCAGGCGGCTTGTCCGGTTTGTAGCTATGAGTTTGCGGGCATCAATCAGGCTGACATTCAATGTCCTAGCTGTGGGGAGCCGTTGCAGGTCGAGCAGGGACGCTTTAAGCGAATGACTCCTTCGGGTACGATCGATGTCGAAGCAGTAGAAGTGTCAGCCCAAGTCATTGACGAAGGGTAAAGATGAAGATTAAGGACGAAGGTTAGAACATTCTGAGGGTTAAAACATTCTTTAGTCTAATAAAATTTGTTCCAAAAAAAGAGGGATCAGCTACCAGGCTCACCCCTTTTTTTAGCTTTAACTTGCTAAGAAATTCTAGATTTCTTCTTCCTCAAAACAAGGAAAAGATTCTTCGTCATCCATTCGAGCAACGACGATCGCGCAGAAAGCAAACGCCAAAACAAAGGGCATTGGGGACGACATAAAATAGCCTGACGCAGCGGCAATGAAGGTACTTACAAGAGCGCTGAGACACCAGATTCTTTCTTCGGTGCTAAGACCTTTTTCTGCCTTGATGGACTTGAGTACCTGAGTGGGAATCGGGACAGGCATCACTGCATTTGGAGGAAACGCCCAATAGCTCGATCGCTCGACAAACCAATCAGTCCAGCCGTTATCTTGGCACCAATCAGCAATCCATTGTTCGCAATAGTGATTTATGTTCCAGGGCTTAAGAAAAGAGGTCATCTGGGGTTCTAAAAAAGAGGGAATACAGTTGGTTTGAGTGAGCGGATTTGGAGATTAGCGATTCCTAACTTTCAGAAATGCTGACTGAGATAGATTGTCTAAAGTGTTGAGTTGCTTTTGAGGAAGAGCCGCAATGACTCGTAAATTCTCAGACAGCAAATGAACCGGATGAATTACCCGTCAATATTCTGACAATAGCAAAGGCATTTCTGGGATGGACTCGAAAGACAATAAAGTTTACTTTGCTGACGATTCTTGCAAACTTCTGTAATCATTGCTTGTAAATTGCTTACAGAGTCAAATTTCTAACGTTACAAAAAATCACTCTGAGGGCAGACTCACCGCTTCTACAGGCACAAATTCCAGTCGATAGCGATAAAGCGCTACAGGTCTTTCGCCCGTTTTGAAGTAATCAGGATCTTGAGAAGACAAATAGACCGCCGTCATCTGGTCAGCGACGACCCCTTGCGGGTAACTCGAAGAGATCGCAGGCGTTCTTCTCTCCTCACTCCTGTCTCCTCTCTCCTCACTTTCTCCTCTCTCCTCACTTCTCCGATAAGCTGTCGTCGTCTCGACCTGATTGAGATAGGGTTGGGAACTGCCGCGAAAAACCTGCTGAAAGATTTCTGTCGTGATGAATTGATTCAAAGCAGGCGTTTCAACAGCTCTGGCGTTGACGATCGACACTAGCTGACGATCATCTCTCAACAGCGTAATTTGCCGATTGGGAGACTCTGGATCGACTTTGACCGCCAAAACCGCTCGATCGCCCAGATAAGCCTTTGCCAAATTCAAACCATTGAAGGCGCGATCGGCGACAACTTCTGGGGTTCGTGACCGTTGTTGCAGCGATTTGAGGGCGGCAGCAATGCGATTTTTGGCAGACCCTTGTTTAACAAACCGCACATCAAACTTAACGGGCTGATTTAAATAGTCACGATTGCTCTCAAAGCCGGGAGTGACCACTTCTGGAGCGAGGGGTGCAACCAAATCGACGAGCGTACTGGTGACGTGCCAGGTTCCTTTAAGCCAGGTGGGATAGATCAGATCGCCCTGAGCCGTTTGGATGGGCGGTTTGGACTGCCATTGAGGAAAAGCAGCCACTCGATCGGACAACACACCCGCCTGAACTGGAAAACTCCAGATCAAATAGAGAAAGGCAAAAATGAGGCTGTAAATAAATCTTCTGACCGTTCTAGCGTCTTGAGGGCCCATAGCAGTCCGATGCGATCGATTACCCTCACTTTACCGTTCACCGGATCTTTTTTCTGCGCGCCTCATTTTTGCGATCGAACCAGAACCACTCTTCATCTGACATCGATTTTGCAATTTGAATACGCTGAACTGCCCAACTTAAATATTCGGCACTGAGATCACAGCCTAGCCATTTTCGTCCCAATTGTTCGGCGACGACGGCGGTCGTTCCGGAGCCTAGAAAGGGATCAACAATCACATCGCCTCTTTGAGAAGACGCTAACAAAAACTTTCTGACTAATTCTTCTGGTTTTTGAGTCAGATGATTTGTTTTCTCATCCATTCCATTACAAGTTGTCGGAATCTCAATTACGTCTCTTGGTTTTGCGCCTTTGGGATTAGGGTGCCAAATTTTTTCATGACTTCCATATTGACTCGTCTCGGCTTGAGGTCGATCGGGATACTTTAGCGTGTGTTCGCTATAGAGAATCCGCACGTTTTCTACATTCATATAGAATTTTTTGGTCTTTCTAAAATGCAGAATGCTTTCGTGCGATCGTCCCCAATCGTTAGACAAATTTGCTTTGTTTTTGTAGTGCCATACTAGCCAGCGACAACCCTGAAAATATTGAGAAGCAGGTAACTTCAAATCCGCCAAAATTTCAGAGAATCCACAAATATAAACGGTGCCCGTCGGTTTGAGAATTCGGGCAACTTGTTCGATCCATTTTAGTGACCATTCGACGTAGATCTGCTGGGATTCAAAGGTGTCCCATTCTGCTTTTTTAAGATTGTAAGGAGGGTCAGCAAACACCAGATCGACCGAGTTGGAATCTAGTGATTTTAGCCAAACGATCGCGTCTCCTAACCAAATTTCTCCATTGGCGTGAGTGTAAAACGATCGAGGCGAGTCTAAAGCATTCATGCAGCAAAAATTGGGGTGACAAAACTCATTTTCCCCGGATCACCCCAACTTTCTAAACTTCTTCTAAACCATCGAAACAGCCGCTTTGAGCGCAAAGATTTTTTCAATCACATCAGCCACAACTTTATCGGGTGTCGAAGCGCCAGACGTAATGCCTACCACGATTTCACCATCGGGAAGCCAATTTTTGGTGACTTCGAGATCCCGATGCAAAGGTTTGTGTTCGATACGATCGCTCGACAAAATTCGATCCACACAATCAATGTGATAAGAGGGAATGGAACGATCGATCGCAATCTCTTGCAAGTGGGTTGTGTTTGAAGAATTGTAGCCGCCAATCACGATCATCAAATCTAGCTTTTCATCCACTAACTCAAACATGGCATCTTGACGCTCTTGAGTCGCATCGCAAATCGTGTTAAAGCTGAGGAAGTGTTGACTGAGTTGATCGGGGCCATACTTCCGCATCATGGTGTGTTCAAATAGCTTGCCAATCTGCTCTGTTTCGCCCTTCAACATCGTGGTTTGGTTAGCGATACCAATTTGTTGTAGATCGCGATCGGGATCGAATCCTAATGACGTTGAATTCTTGAATTTGTTGAGAAATTCTGTGCGTTGGCGAAGCCTCTCGCTCTGCGAACCGCCGCCATTCAAAATATAGTTCGCGACGTATTCCGCTTCCTTCAGATTCAGCACGATTAAGTAAGTGCCCGCAAAGGAACTAGTGGCGATCGTTTCTTCGTGGTTATATTTGCCGTGAATGATTGATGTGTGAGCAACTTTTTTATGTTTTTCGACTGTATTCCAGACCTTTGAAACCCAGGGACAGGTCGTATCGACGATCGTACAGCCGCGATCATTTAACAATTGCATTTCCTGCACACTTGCCCCAAACGCGGGAAGGATGACAACATCGCCATGCTCAATCCCAGAAAAATCTTTTTCACCCGCGATCAATTCAATAAAATGCACATTCATCTCGCGCAAACGCTGATTGACCGAGGGATTGTGAATAATTTCATTGGTAATCCAAATCCGCTCAGTGGGAAAGTGCTGCCTCGTCTCATACGCCATCGCCACGGCTCGTTCGACTCCCCAACAAAACCCAAACGCCTGCGCTAATCGAATCGTCACGTTGCCGCGTTTTAAGGTGTACTGACTCTCGCGAATCTGCTGAATCAGGTCGCTCTGGTACTCAGAATCCATCACGTCTGAAACTTCGGCATCGTGGCCAAACCCTTTGCGGTGGTAGTTTTCAGAACTGTTGAGCGATCGCTTAAATGCTTTGGTGTCCATCGGGCTTCCTTGAGATGACGCGACTAGTGATGATCATAGGACGAATTGAGCGTAGGGACTAGCTTTCGGATTTTGAGGTGTCCAATTCCAACTGGCTAAAGGTTTGAATCGCCGATCGCCACACCAGATAACCTTGAGAACTCAGGTGCAGTCCATCAGTAGTTAGTTCTGATCGCAGGTAACCTTCGTTGTCTACAAAAAGTGGTTGTAAGTCCAGATAAGAAACGTTGGCGGACTGAGTGATCGCAGCAATTTTTTGATTTAAATCATGAATTCGCTTGTTAGAAATATCGAGTAAGCGATCGCGTTTTTCGTTGGTTGACTTGTTAGCGTGAGGCAGGATTGATTGAACAATAATTCTACTTTTGGGATGAGCCTCTTTGAGATCCTGAACGATTTTTTGATAATTTTCTAACAAGTCTTGGTCAGAGATGCCTTTGACAAGATCATTAATACCAATCATCAAAAAGATTGCTTGAGGCTCTGTTTTTTCAAAAAGATTCAAGCGCTTGAGCAATCCCGCAGAGGTTTCGCCTGATATCCCTTGATTGAGCCAGGTACGATCGCTGGGCAACAACTCCGGTGGAAACCACAAACTCAGCGAATCCCCAACCAAAACGGTTAAGCGATCGGGCTTATTTTTGACCGCAGCCTTCGCTTCTTTGTCTAACAAATCAACCCATTGTTCATAGGTCAATTGTTGTCGTGACTCCAGCTTAGAAACGATGTCAGCAGCTTCTTGAGCATCCGTTGTCGAAGCAGGAAGCGGCGTAATTTTGATCCGCGATGAATTGCTCGGAGACTCATTTCTCAACAACAATAAAGCCACCGTCGCCAGCAGCAAACCATTCGTCACTAACGATATCAACGCCCAGGCGGGAAAAGATTTAGAGTTTGCCACGGCCATAAGAGGAAAGGAGGAGGGAGGAGGGAGGAGGGAGGAGGGATGAAAAAAGAAGGTTAGTTATTAGTCAGGGTGTAATGAGCATCCATTGTAGGGGCAATGCTCCCGTGCTTACCGTCTTCCTGTATTCAGAACACCCACGGAGGGATGACCTTTACCTGCGATCGCCTCCTCCTCCCTCCTCCCTCCTCCCTCCTCCCTTCTACTCTGCTCCTTCGATCGGCGCAAATCCCTGTCTCTGCACATTTTCGGTGACGACGCGAGGCTCCAGGAATTGCAGCAAATAATCGGGGCCGCCTGCTTTGGAGCCAACGCCTGACAGTTTGAAGCCGCCAAAGGGTTGACGGGCGACGATCGCCCCTGTGATTCCCCGATTGATGTACAAGTTGCCGACTTCGTATTCTGCTTGGGCTTGCTCGATGTGGGAGGGCGTTCGCGAATAGAGTCCGCCTGTGAGGGCAAAGGGCGTGCTGTTGGCGATCGTCAAGGCTTCGTCAAACGTCTGCGCTTTCATGACAGCCAGAACCGGCCCGAAAATTTCTTCTTGGGCGATCTTGGCAGAGGGCAACACGTTGGCAAAGACGACTGGACTGACAAAATAGCCAGAGTCGGGAACGGGCATTTCGAGGGCGACTTCTGCTTCGGTGCGACCCTGCTCGATGTAGTCTCGAATTCGACGTTGAGCCTCGGCATCGATGACGGGCCCGACTTGCGTGCTGGGCGATTCGGCAAGTCCGATGTTGAGCGATCGCGCAGCTTCAATCACCCGATTCAAAAAGGTGTCGTAGATCGAGTCGAGAACGATCGCCCGTGAGCAAGCCGAACACTTTTGACCGCTATAGCCAAAGGCAGACTGGATGACTCCCTGAACGGCCTGATCCAAATCGGCACTTTCATCGACGATGATGGCGTTTTTGCCGCCCATTTCTGCAACGACGCGCTTCAAATGTTTTTGCCCTGGTTGCAGAACGGCCGCATTGGCATAGATTTGACAGCCGACGGCCTGAGATCCGGTAAAGACAATCATGTGAACGTCGCGATGCTTGACCAAATGGGCACCCACAGACGCACCATCTCCCGGCACAAACTGAAACACGCCACGAGGAATGCCCGCATCCACGAGAATTTCTGTAATTTTTGCCGCAATCACTGACGAGGTTTCCGCAGGTTTGAGCAGCGCACAGTTGCCCGTGACCAAAGCCGCCACCACCATCCCCATCGGAATCGCCAGCGGAAAATTCCACGGAGAAATGACGACGACAATGCCTCTAGGATAATAGTGATAACGGTTCGTTTCACCGGGCAGATCGTAGGCGTAGCCTTGATTCAGCCGTTCCATATCGTCGGCGTAGTAGCGGCAAAAGTCGATCGCTTCTGACACTTCTCCATCTGCCTCTTTAACAGGTTTTCCCGTTTCCAACACCATCCAGGCGATCAGGTCTTCGCGGCGTTGTGACAACAGATCGGCCGCTTTTCTGAGAATTTCAGCCCGCTCAGTTGCTGGCGTTTTTTGCCACGCGGGAAAGGCTGTTTTGGCGGCGGCGATCGCGTCCTCGGACTGTTCCACACTAATCATGCCAATCCGTCCTACGACCTCATTAAATTGAGACGGATTGACAGAATCCAGCTTCTCAGCAGTTTCGACGTATTCCCCATCAATGAGAGGTAAGTAAGTTTTACCCAACTGCTGACGCACGGACTGTAAGGCGTTTTGAATACGATCGCGCGCCTCGACTTCTGCATAATCGGTATCCGCCACGTTTTGGAAGAGCGGCGTGAGGTGTGAGGAGGGTTCTGAAGGGGCGGGTTCGGCGATCGGCGGCGCTAACAATTCTTCGACGGGGCGTTCTTCCAGGTTTTGGCGGAGAAAAGAACTGTTGGCGGTGTTTTCTAACAAACGACGAATCAGATAAGACATGCCAGGAATCAGGTCGCCGTAGGGACAGTAGACGCGGACTCGATAGCCCTGATCGGCGATCGCTTTCGCCAACTTATCGCCCATCCCATACAACACCTGAAACTCAATCCGACGGCGCGGAATCTCTAACGCTTTGGCAATGGCGATCGCGTGGGCTTGAGTGCGGACATTATGACTGCCGATCGCCGCATACAAGTGCTCGTGATTTTCCAGCAACAGTCTTGTCATCGTTTCAAAGTTGGCATCCGTTGCAGGCTTTTGATTGTAAACGGGCTGCTGCCAATCTTTTTGCACCGCTTTGATCGTTTCCTGATCCCAATAAGCGCCCTTGACTAGCCGAACCGTTAACGGTGTGCCCCGCTGTTTTGCCCAAGCGATCAAATCGTGTAAATCCTGCTCACTGTCTCGCAAATAAGCCTGAAGCGTCATGCCCAAATCCGAGCGATCGCGAAACTCCGCTTCCATCAAAATCCGCTTGAGAATCGAGAGCGTCAGATCCTTGTAAGCGTATTGCTCCATATCAAAATGCACCGCCGCCCCCAACTCCTTAGCCCGCCGCAAGAGAATGCGAATGCGATCGCTCACCCGTGCTTCACTGCCCTCAGCATCCAACGGATCGAACTGCGAATAAAACGCCGTCAGCTTGACAGATACCTGCACTTTTGAGAGCGGCTCCCCGTCCGCCAAGTCGATCACAGGCACCGTTCCCCAATTTTGCGAAGCTTCGGTGAGTTGGGTCATCAGGTCGAGGTAGCGATCGAGATAAGACTGAGCCTCCGCTTCTGTAATCACCGCTTCGCCCAGCAGATCCACCGTGAACGCCATCTTGTCTTTACGCAACCGCTCCAGGGTTTTGAGAACCTGCTTGGTGTTTTCACCTGAAATATATTTGTGAGCCAGCGTCTCAACTGCTGTAGAAACGGTCGTCGCGGCTACCTGTCCCGGCATCGAGTCGGCATTGGCAAAATTGAGCATTCCCTTGAGCGCAGATGGCAACTCGACGCTGGCATCGCCCAAATATTCCTGCAAATGACGGGCGATCTCAGGTTTGCTTCTCAAGGCAGGCAGACAGTCGATAAAGCGAAATAGCTGCACCCTGAGATTGGGGTTGCCCATCGTCCAGCCCAACAGTTTGTCATCCCAACGCATCTGATCTCGCATCTGGGCAAACAGAGAACGCCCCTCTCTCGTCGCGGCCAAAAGCTGACGGGCGATCGCTTGCGTTTGGGTTTCATAGATGCGATCTGCTTGGCTAACCATATTCCACAGTCTCCTAATTGCTGGCTTCAAAAGCTTCTATTTCTATTGTCGATTCTTCAAAAGCGGTTGTGAGGGCTGAGTCTCATAAAGCTTAATGTTTCGCAAAGAAGTCGAATTCTTGAAGAGTAAGGAGCAGAATACCGCACTGGCGATCGCCAATTTAGTTTTGTCAGAAAAGCGTGACGGCGAGAAGCTTCATCAATTCATTATCAATTTTTCTCAAAAGACTCCGTATTTTTGCACCGTTCCAGAGCCGACTATGTAACAATATTTCAGTATAAATCAGGAGTAATACGGAAGTGTCAGCCGCATACCTAAAGCACGACTCTTTCTAGATTGACGAAAACCTCAATCGAACTAGACATCAAAAAGACGACACGAAAAAGCCTCATTGAATTTACGTTGAATTTACGTTAAACAAATAGGCTAAATAACGTGAATTCGATAAGAGGTTTTCCGCTTCGTTGTTCACGGCTTCTGCCCCCCAACCCCCCAATTTTGGGGGACTTTAAGAGAGGAATTCTGGTTCAAAGTCCCTTACTCGTGGGGGATCTAGGGGGCGTCCCTGGATCTAAAAGCGAAGCGAAGCGTTCATCGAACTGACGTTAAATAGAATCGAGCGAGCCTCTACCTGGGGAGTCTACCGACTTGTCGTTTGTACGTTGAGCTATGAACACCCCCGATGATGTGACTCTGATCGAGCAATTCTTATCTAGAAGTGCAATCCTGACTGCCAATCAAACCCTAAAGATCGAACCTGCGTTTGGGACAAATCGCCTGCTGACCACAACTGGAACCCTGTTAGCCACAATCGACCTGACGACCAAACCTATCATCGTCAATGTGCGTCAGGGCTGTGACTATTGGGTGCTGCTGCATGAGGCGCTGTCTAGTCAAGGATTTATGATGGCTGGGCTGTCTCCTCAAATCGGCTTTATGCGTTACGAGGCGCAGATGATTCCAGTCGGCTACACAATGCACTGCACCGAAGCCAGGAGTCTTTGGGAAGTCTGGTCGGATAGTGTGAGATCTTTTAACTGTCGTGACATTCGTTTGGATGTCTTGATCTTTGATCGCAGTACCTGGTATCCGATTCAAGAAGTTGTCGGCGATCGAGGGATTGTCTCTATCCAAACCTTGATCAGCAAATTGAGCTTGCAAGATGGAGATTACGTCACCTGGCTCAGACGATCAGGAAGCCGCGAACTCTAATGTTTATTTTGATTAGTTGAGAACCCCAAGCTTTTTCTCTTGGTCTTTTCGTCTCAGTATTTATTCTTAAAAACCTCTGTAGTTTTAGTGATTAATGTCACGAGCGCGAGAGAATACTTGACGCGGACTTCAAATTCTAAGTATTCTTTCAGAAGAGCTTCTGAAAATTCACTGAACCCGGTTTGCCTTTTAAGGGAGATAGATTGGTAGAATGAGCAACTAGGCTGCGTAGATTCCTCATTGGCTTCACGCAATTGTGCGCCTGAGATTCCAATTTATCTGCAACGGTTTCAACACTAGTCAGGTTAAGGTGCGTTTCATGAGATTTTCATTCAAGACCCTGCTTCAACATCGTCAGAATACAAATCAACCGACCATGCACCACATAGAAGTTGCGGGGGCCTTTGATGCCTTCACGAGCCTCGAAGAAATTGAGTCTGGACTGGATTGGATGGAAGTTTTGGCTGCGTCCTGGGGAGTCCCTTACTCTAGCCAAGTCGAGAAAGAAAGTGTGATAGTTCCCTGTCCAAAATCTCCATCGAGTCCAAAGTCCTCAAGTTCTGCTCTCGCCTAAAGCTTGATCAACGCATCTGGGCGAATGCTGCATCGTTAAAAGCTCGAAAAAAGCTCGAATTTCGCCCTTAGCGTTCCAAATTCTTCACTCTAAAATTTTCCACAACTCAGGAGCAGTAAAGTCTGGAATGACGATCGCCGCTCCAACTTGATACAAATCTTGAGGATCTTGACTTGAAGCGATGCCGATCGTAAAAATCCCCGCAGCAACCGCCGATCGTACGCCAGAAGGCGAATCCTCAAAGGCGATCGCTTGCTCAGGGTTTAGCCCAAATTCATCCAATCCGTGTCGATAAGGGGCAGGGTCAGGTTTACCAATTCCCAATTCTTCAGAGACAATCAGGCGATCAAACGTGGTTTCTAGCTTCAATGCCTTCAGCATAAAGTGAGCATTTTTTGTTGGAGCGTTGGTGACCACTGCTTGTTTGAGGTGACGATCAGTTGCCCACTTAATCAGAGCGCTCAAACCTGCCATTGGCATTAGTTGCGGAGCCAGTTCTCGAAAGCGAGCCTCTTTGCGATCGATGAAATCTTGGCGCTCTTCTAGGGACAATTGGGGAAGCAAATCTAGCACGATCGCGGGGTTGAGCCGCCCGCTAATGCGAGTTTTGTAGAATGTTTCGTCGATATCAAACCCAAAGGGTCGTAATCCTTCTTGCCAGGCTCGAAAGTGGAGCGGGTCGGTGTTAACGAGGGTGCCATCGAGATCATAGAGGATGGCGGCGAGTTGACTGCGGCTTGAGGAGTTTGAGACGGTAGAAATCTGCTGCACGGGAGTTCATAATTCTTCACCTTACAGTACACCACTTGGGGAGGGATGAGGGATGACTTCGTTCTGCTATGTGAAGGGGAATGAGTTGTGTTAAGTGATTCAACGAGAAGGCTGAAGTGAGATTTGGAAAGGTGTAGGGTTGAAAGTGCTGCGTGTCAAACAGAATTGGCGCGATGGCGGGAGTGCGACCATGCTCAACACAATTTTGGTGGCTTTGGATGTTGGAGATTCTTCATCGTTTGCCAAAGCGCAATCTGAACAAGTAATCCAGACTTTGCAAGATCTGCACCTGCGATCGGAGATGAAGGTGATTTTTTCCTATGTCGTTCCTGCTAACGAGGCTGAAGTGGATGTGATGGTCGATCGCCCCCAGGCAGATCTCGAAAGCTTCCCCTATGGCCAAATTGAGAAGCAGTTGCAGACGTATCAAAAAAGTTTGCCCTGTGCCAGCGAATTAGAGATTGTAATGGGCGACCCAGCAGAAGAAATTATTCGGTTGGCTAACATTTATAATGCTGATTTGATCGTGATTGGTAGCCGAGGTTTGACCGGAATGCAGCGTATTTTGTTGGGGTCAGTCAGCGGTCAAATTGTTGCAGATGCGCCCTGTTCAGTGTGGGTAGTCAAGCCCAAGTAACAGGTGTCTTTATTTTTGACTTGCTGCTGAGATCACCCACTCAGGACAGTTACCAAATCGACGCAAAAAGTAATCTTTGATGCCTTCTAAAGCCGCTTTTTTAGCCAATCTTTGACGATCGATTGTTTGGGGATTCCAATAGTTCCGTAATTCACGATAAATGCCTCTAAAGGCAAATGCATAGAACTGAAGGGCAGCGATCGTAGAAGGGGCGTTGCGTTCGATCCAGGGAAAGCGATTTCGCCACCAAAAGTACTCATAGTGGGGCGATCGATTTCCTCCCTCAAAACTCGCCGAAATCTTGTGCCAGACTTTTGACGCAGAGACTAAAAGACAGGTATAGCCCGCTCTCCTGGCTCGATAACACCAGTCACATTCTTCCCACATCAAAAAGAATTTATCTTCGAGCAGACCGATTTCTTTAATCACTTCAGCTTTCATAAAGAAGGCACAGCCACAGGCGAAATCAATCTCTTGAGGGGGCAACTCAGGTTTTAATTCGTCAATTTTCCCATAATCAATATGATTAAATTCCGCCTGATCGCTTAGCCATTCTCCGCCCCCAAGCCAAACTTTATTCGGCTCTTTATAGAAGTAGATTTTTGAACCCAACACGCCTGCTTTTGAGTTTTGCTCGCCTGCTTCGACCAGCGTTGAGAGAACTTGAGGATCGACGATCGCATCATTATTCAATAAGAAAACATAATCAGCACCGTGGGCTAAAGCATACTCAATACCAACATTATTCCCGCCAGAAAATCCCAAATTTGCTCCTGTTTCTAGAAGCTTGATGTTAGGGAATTTCTCTTTAAAGACGATGACTGAATCGTCGATCGAGCCGTTATCAATGATGATTGTTTCGTAGTTTGGGTATTCAATTTTACTAGCTGACTCCAGACATTCGATCGTATCTTTCTGACCGTTCCAGTTTAGAATTAGAACAAAAACCTTGGGGGCTATTTTTTCCATGAGTTCAATCAAATATTGCTCAATTGGGCATCGCGATTCGCTTCATCACTGATTAATGTTCAACAGTAGTTTTGTTAGAAGAAACCAAATTTTGAACTATGTTCGGGTCTTCCGCAAAAGCTCAAAGGCTTGTTGACGAGCAAAGGGGGGAATGAAAGATAACAGCAGTCCAGAATAGGCTTTGAATGAAGCGTTTGATCGGCCTGCTAAAACCAAATCTCGACCTGTTGCTGTCTCTCCTTTTTCAATTAACCGTAATCCTAGTAAAAGTTGAGTTTCTGCAATGCGCGATCGCCGCACAGTTTCCAAATTTTCTGATTCAAATTCAAAGCTTTTTAGATAGTTGAGTTTGTCTTTGAGATAGGGAATGGCTCGATCAATTCCTTGCTGTTCAGGATGAAATCGATACTCCATCAAACGCTCTGGCAAATAATAGGCTCGCTTTCCGGCTAATGCTAACCGAACCAGAAGATCATTGTCTTCGCAGTTTTGAATATTTGCCCGCATGAAACCTAACTCTTGAAGCGCCTTACGTCGAAACAGGGTAGCTCCAATTTGAAAGCTCTGTTTGACAAATACAACTTCTAATAAGTTATCAACAATTCCTTCTAAAAGACTTGTTCTCCCCCATTTTTTTGAGTTGAGTTCAGTGGCGTTTTGGTCTCGAAGATTGTCAGGATTAATGACCCAATGATCCGTTCCCACAAAATCAATTTGAGGGTTCTCATCTAGAATTTGACTCGTTTTTAGCAAGTAGTCTGGAGTCAAACGATCGTCATCGTCAAACTTGATAAAATATTCACCGATCGCTGCCTCAAATCCGGAGCGCATATTATTGCTTTTTCCAACATTTTGAGGGTGTCGAATGTACCGAATTCGAGAATCTTGATAGCGAGACATTAGCTCAGGCGTTTTGTCGATCGAGCCATCATCACAAACAATTAGCTCCCAGTCTGAGTGGGTTTGCTGAAGTACGCTGTCGATCGCTAGAGGCAACAGGGATGCACGATTGAAGGTGGGAATGCAGACGCTAATTTTAGGCATAAACGATAGATACGATGATTTATTGATAACCACTAATTAGAAATAATCCCCTTCTCTAACGCACAATTTTTTTGATTTTAGCCGCAGTTTTATTTAGCAATCGGCCGACTTGGATAATAGGACTTGCAGGCTTTAACAAGGCTGGTTTTTGTTCGGGTTCTTTTAAGAAGCGGTAGTGTAAAAACACTTCTTTGTAGGGAATATTATTCAGCTCTCCCTGACATAAACGAGCAAAACTATTGGACGAATATCCCATATAGTGAATGCGGTGAATCGGCTTTAAGCCTTGCTCATTGTAGAGAACGTGATCGATTTCCACAAAAGGGTCAACATTAGCGCAGTTTCCGGTGCGATTGCTCCCCGTTTCACTGAGCGTAAAGTTAAACTGTGGACGGTTATAAACTAGCGTCATGTAGTTAAACAAAAAAGCATCATCCCACCAGCCCTGTCCATTCACCCAAGACGCTTCTTGGTGGTTAATCAGGCGATTTTTTATTGAAGCAATTTCCTGGCGATCGAACAATCCTCGCTTCGACGCAAAAAAGCTAGAGCAGTGTAACTTTGGACGGATTTCTGATTCTTTAAGATCGCTCGATCGCTCAATTTCTGCGATATTTAGAGCCGCAACTTCACGAGATTTTTTGTGTTCCCAATCGTTAAAAATAAAGTCGTAGCTTTGTAGTTTCTCAAAAATATCGTCGATTGGCTTCATCGCCAAACTGTCACCATCGTAAAAAACAAACTCGTCAAAAACGCCATCAAATGCCGCAAACTTTCGATGTAAATGTCCCTTATACCAGCGAGGATGTGATTGCTGAGTGTGGTTGGCTCCGGGGTGAGCTTGAGCAAATTGACGCGCAAATTCTTCCCAACGATCGAGGGATTCCTGATTATCAAACAATGTCACATTGGGACGAGTGCGAATAGCTTGCTTGACGCGATCGAGACGATCATCAAACGGAATAACACAAACCGGAATATCAGAACCCACGTTAACTTCGATACTGTTGAGGAGAGCAACCAGTTGGTCGTACACCCCATCATTTGCCAGCATATAAATGCCTCTTGATCGCATAAAAAAAGCTCCCTTTTGAATGAAACACTATGAATCTGCCAAATTGCACGTCCACAGCGCCTCAATCGTAAAACTTGAAAGTCTTCTTAGGTAGCCGACAAACCCGGATGACAATCTCCTTAATTTGTGGCAGGAGGCTCTCAAAAATGTAAATGCACTGAGAGAATGCTTCAGAGCGATCGCAACCTGCTCCGGATGCTCCCCCGAAATTTTCCCCTTACCTCTTCAACTTCAGCTATTTTTTATGGAGCAAAAGTGATTTCTCGCAGAAGGATCAGTAGTTTCCTCTAAAAGGTTGAAATTTCTGTCGATTTCGATTGAGTGGCGAAAAGCAATTGAAATTCCATCTTGCTCTTGCAATTCTCGAATGAAAAATGAGGTAAAAGATGGAAATCTGTTCGGATAAAGTTAGGTGAAAAGCTAAAAACAAGAAAAAAGTTAGCCCAATGCTTCTTTTCTTTTCGATCTCTAACTGATTAGCCACCTGTTGCTGCTTGATTGCGGATAATCACCTCAACTCGACGATTTTTTTGCCTGCCTTGAGGATTATCAGAACCATCAGGATTCGCATTGGGCGCGATCGGCTGACTCTTACCAAATCCCTGAGATTCAAGACGGTTTGTATTAATACCAAAGTTCTGACTTAAATAAGTTTTGACGGATTCCGCACGCTTCTCAGATAGCATCTGATTGTATTCGTCGCTGCCTTTGCTGTCGGTGTGGCCGTTGATTGCAACCGGAGCATTTTTATAGTTTTTTAACAACAAACTTAGTTTGGCAAGTGTCGGTTTAGCCGTGGGCCGCAGTTCAGATTTATCAAAGTCAAACAAAATGTTTTCGGGCAAATTAATCCGAATTCCACTACTAGTTTTCTGGGCCTGCAATTCTGAAAGCGTCTTCTCAACCTGAACGCTAGTCGTCGTAGTTTGCAAAGGTTGCTGAACTTCGAGTTGAGTGCTGGCGATCGCTTGAGGAGGTTCTAACTGAGTGACCGCAGGCTGACTTGTTTGAGTAATTGTAGTCGTTTGAGGAGCTTTTTCGGGTTGCTTTGAGCACGCAAAAACTGTTAGCAGTAACGACGAAGCGATCGCACCCAAAATGAACGGTCGCTCAATCATTTGGCCGTGTCTCCGATCGGAATATTGGAAAGAACAAATTTTGGAGAGGTGCTAAAGGCTGCATCGTTACCAAACTTAGAATTGGTTGTTAGCGTGACTGTATTATTTCCTGGTGCAATGCGTCCCTTAAACACAAACTGCCCTTTGAGCGTTGTTCCGGGTTGAATTGTAATTTCAGAATTCTCCGGTGGAGCGGCGAGATTGTACTGATTTCCTAAACTGTCCGAAACCAGCATATCATCGGAGCCATTTAGCTTGATCGCCTCTTTATAACCATTGGTAATCGCGATGCTTGCCGTAATACTATCTTCTGCAAACGTAAGCTGCGTCAGGCGCAAAGTTGAGCCGTTGGGATGGTTAGCCTGAAGATTTAAGGTTTGAGCGGCTGGGAGCGATCCACTATCCACCGAGGCAGCAGGTGGACTAGGAGCGGCCGTTGTAGTAGGTTGGGGCGATACGGCGGCGGTGGGTGGGGTGACGACTTCGGTAGCCGCAGGACGGCGCTGATTTAAGAAGAAGTAGGCGGCTCCGCCGATACCGATCAGAGCAGTAAATAATATTCCATACAAGAAGCCACGTAGACCGTTGCCACTGTTGCGGGTCGGCTCAGACGGGGGGCGATCGCGCAGATTAGACATACTTACTTAAAACCCGCTGAGTAAAGGTAAAAAGTCGAGCAGTTGTAGAAGGTTTGACGAAAAGTTTGACATGAGTAAAGGTAAAAAGTCGAGCAGTTGTAGAAGGTTTGACGAAAAGTTTGACACTGGGAGCAAGCTCTTAAATTAAGGTATCAATCAATACTTGAATCATGATTTGACCGTTTTTGATTAACCAAAATAGCGTCTAGCTTTTGGCTCACAAAGGATGTACACGAGGCTAACCCTGATTTAACTTTAACGTCAAGGCAAGAGGCTAAGATTAAGGATGGTTAATCGATGAATAAAGAAATAGCTCTCTTCTAAAACGTTTTCTACTGCACTAATATTGCCAGTCCCTCAGCAAACTGAGTTGGATTTTGAGCGGCTCATCGTTTCTCGATCGCTCCTGATTATCGTCGCCACAGCCTTGTTAAAGGAACACTTGGAAAAAAGCTACAGTAATTCTCAATCAGGTCGAACTTCTCTTGAGATAAAAACTCTAAAACGGTCTTATAGTTAAAAAACCGAATGTGAGGAAAATTCCAGCAGTTTGCACTCGGAAAATAGTTCCAGGTGTCGGTATCTTGAGTGAATAAAAACTTGATCCTAGCCATCAAAGGAAAATGATTGGACACGTTAATTAATAAATAACCTTTTGGGGTTAAAACTCGTCTAAATTCTTTTAACAAATGTAATGGATCAAGAAGATGCTCAAACACATCTTTGCAAAGAATGAAATCAACAGACGCATTCTCTAAGGGTAAAGGTTGAGTGCAGAAGTCTTCTACCAAATGAGTTTTATCAAATCCATATTGCCTTGCTTTTTCTAAAGCAAAACTATTGGCATCAATGCCAATCAGTTGCCCTGTAATTTGAGGTTTGACCGCGCAAGAAAAGACTCCCATTCCCCAGCCTGCATCCAACAAATTGTGGATCTTAACTTTGCTGAGAACTTGCTCCCAGACAGGAGAAAAATAATTCGATCGACCATCTTGTGAGATGTCGTTAAAGAGCGCATTGCTAAAGTGAGGACATTCTTGATTGGGCATCGTTCACCTCATCTGAATTGCGGCACTACAATAGATTGGCGCTGGCACCCGATCGACGGATCAAGTTCATAAAATTGGACTTCCAAAAATTTTAGGGAACTCTGGTTGCAGACCGTCATCAAACGTTGTATGCGATCGCTCCTCAAACTATGAATATTTTGATGCTCTCCTCGACGTTTCCCTATCCCCCCACAGGCGGAGGAACTCAGGTTCGCACCTTTAATCTGCTCAAATATCTCAGCCAGCGCCATCAAATCACGTTGTTGACTCAAAGACCGCCCCACACCACGGATACCGAAGTCGCAGCGCTGCATGATCAGGTTTCAGAATTAGTGGTGTTTGCTCGCCCTGACACAGTGCCGACTCAAAAATTTTTAGATAAGCTGGGTCGTTTTGCCACGTTTCTCAACGCCGGAACGCCGCCCAACGTCTTGTCTAGCTATCTACCGGAGATGCAGGAATATGTCGATCGAGCGATACAGTCGGGAAAATATGACGTAATCACCTGTGAACACAGCGTCAACGAAATTTACGTTCGTCCCGAATCTCGAAAAACACACCGCACAGTTGTGAATGTTCACAGTTCTGTTTACGGATCTTGCAAAAATCAACTGCAAACGGGAACTTCAGAAAACACACTGCGCGATCGCTTAAATTTGCCGCTTCTAAAACGCTACGAACAACGCTACTGCAAAAAATTTACCAACATTGTCGTGACGACTGAGGAAGATCGATCGCAACTGCAAGCATTCAATCCAACGGCTCAGTTTCAAGTGATTCCCAACGGAGTTGATTTTGCCGACTTTCCTTATCGGACGGCTGATCCAGGTGGTCACCAACTGATCTTTATTGGCGCGATGGATAACCTGGCGAATATTGACGCAGTGCAATTTTTGAGTTTAGAAATTCTGCCCGTCCTACAGCAAAAATACCCCGACACTACGCTGGCATTAGTGGGGGCGCGTCCGACTCCAGAAGTGCTACAACTGGGCGATCGTCCCGGTATTACGGTTACAGGGCGCGTTCCCTCGATGTCAGATTATCTTCATCAAGCAACGGTTTGCGTCATCCCCATGCGAACGGGATATGGAATCAAAAATAAAACGCTAGAAGCAATGGCCGCCGGAACGCCAGTCGTATCGAGCGATCGTGGTTTAGAAGGTATGACCGTCGATGGGTTAGACGTTCCGCTGCGGGCCTTGAGAGCGAATCGAGTCGAAGACTATGTACAAGCGATCGGGCGATTATTTGAAGATGCATCCCTGCGAGAACAGCTTTCACAAGCGGGACGATCGCTCATCGAAGCCGATTACACCTGGGAGCAAGCCGGACGACTCTATGAAGAAGCTTTAGCAGGATGAGAGTCTTTGGCTAGGTGCCCTTCCAAACCGTTAATAGTCTCCGCCGTCGTGCCCCCCATCGTGGTTGCCAAAGTCATAATCGTGATGTCCGCTGTAGTCGCCGGACTGGTGATCGGGATGCCCACTGCCATCTCCACCGTGATCGGGATAATGATGTCCACTCTGGTCAAAATTAGTCCCCGCATCAATCACATCCGAGATATCAAATGCAGAGTCAGCCAGAAACAAGCAATCCCTGATCTCGCCGCGCATTAATTCATAATTACAAGACTCTCCGATCGCTCGGTGATAGTCTACAAAGCTAACCGCATCACAATACATCGCTAACCCATAGCAATCATGACGAGTACTATATCCCCACTCTTTGGTCATGCTTTTGACTTGAGCAGGTGTGTAGCTCTTTTGTGACCCATAGCGGGCACGGAGCAATCGGCCCAGGCGTTTGGCATAGGTGCGAATGGCGAGGCGTTTCTTTTGCTTGAGGTCTGAGCGTCTGACTAACTCTATGGGCACCACCACGATGGCGAGACTTCCGACTACAATCGCGATCGCCGCCAATCCATTCAAGGCTTCTTGCAATAAATTTGACATTGGCTTACCTCTACACTAGGAATTCACTAGGAGTCGTCTTCACCCTGTCACCGTTCCATACACTCAGCACCTCTCTTATTTCAGAAAGTGCTTGCAAAAGAACGCCTGAGCCAACATTTTCCTTAAAGATCGAGGCAAAGCTCAAAAGTCAACAATTCCCTCAAAACTTAGTACAAAATTCTTTCTTCGCGTATACCATCGTGTAACAATCCCCCTCTAAACTTGGTCGCGATCGGGCATGAAATACCATTCCATTTCCAGAACACTTTTGCGAATTCGGTGGGGCACCGTAGGCGCGATCGTCGTCCTTATTGGTGCAGCCGGGTTAGTCGCCGGAAGTGCCTGGTTGAGTGTGCAGTTTATTGTCGATCCGCGATCGGTCGTCTGGCTCAATCAATATCTTCCCGCAGGGGCAAAAATTCCCGTCGGAGCCGATGAACCGCGAACACTAGCAGAAGTGCAAGCAGCCCTCAAAAAAGCAGGATTGACAACAGGCGATCCGATTTTGCTCGAACGATCCAACACCAAAGCAACCGATCTCTTGCTGCCCGTTTTGAAACGCAAAGAAAACTGTGATCTCAACTGCGATCGCATCACTGAACTGCGCGTCTACCGTCCGGTCAACAACTCCCGTGGGCGATCGCGAGACACCGTACAGATGATCAGTCAGATGAACGTCGATGAGCTAGAAGAATCGTTTGTCGTTGCCCCGATCGCTAAAGCCAGACCTGGATATCAGTCCGCCGATCGCGCGCTTCCTTTGGGCACTTTACAGCGCTTTGAAGACAAGACCACTCCATGGGGCACCTGGCTCAATCTAAGCGGACAGATGGATGCTGGGGACAACGCTGTCACCTATGGGCAAGTTATTCACTACAACCCCGATCGCATTCGCCTGAGCGTCATGCTGCGTTGGACAAGTCCCCCCGGAGAACCTCCGACCTGGCAAAAACCCGCCAAAGGTAACCCATCTGAGCTATCGGTCAATCAAACCGTCGGACTCGAACCCGACTTTCAAGTGTATCAACTGCGATCGCGCAAAGGGTCTGACCCCGTTCTTCAGCCGATCGACCTCAAAAAGCCTGCTTTAGAGAATGGAGCCTACGTCGATGCGCTCTATCTGGCTCAAAATGGTCTGTGGTCTACTGCTTTAGAAATTCTGCAATCGGTCAAGCAGCGCAACCCTTCAGAGTGGACTTTAGCCGCTCAAGCTCAAATGACTTTGGTAGAAAAACATGCTCAAGTGACGCGATCGCAAGCCGAAAAACCGTGGGTCAGCGCCGGGCAACAAGCCCTGGTCAATCTCACAGATGGTCGATGGTTTAGGGCACAACAGCTTTTACAAAACCCAACTGACCTGAATGAAGTGGCCAGCTTGTTAAAGACAGATTCGGGCCGCTTATGGAAGCGAGTCAGTGCAGCACTGCGGATCAATCCCGTCCGACAGGATGTGCAAACCTGGGGCGCATTGATTTTGGCCGCTCGACAAAGCCGATCGAGCGCGATCGCATGGCTCAAAAAACAGCCTCAAGAAAGACCGACTAGCCGTGCCCAGATTATCAAACTGCTCAGTCAGCTAGATTCAAGTGAGCTAGAGCCAGATATCGAACTGCCGCCTTCCCCCACTCCCAAAAAATCACCTCGGCCCTCCAACAAGCCTGTGAAGGTACTTCCTTGAATAAGCTGGGACAAGCTAAATTCTCCACAAGTAAGAGCTTTGAACCACGAATCTAGTCATGAAGTCCCCCAGAATTGGGTTGAGCTACGGATTTAGTCATGAAGTCCCCCAGAATTGGGGGGTTGGGGGGCAGAAGCCGTGAACACCGCAGCGAAAAACTTGTCGAACTCCTGAGAAAACGTAGATTTCTTTCGTCCCTCTGGATGGTGCGCCTTTGTTGGAGACTGACGTTGATCCACGATCCTAGAAATCATTTGCGCGGCTGGCTGGCTAGATTAATACGATCGCCCAACTGTCTCAAGGTTTGAGCCATACTCGGATCGTTCTCTTTGAGTTGAGAAATTTTGTCACAGCTATACATCACCGTGGTGTGATCTTTGCCGCCAAACTCTTCCCCAATCTTGGGCAGGCTCAACTCGGTGTGGTGCCGCATCAAATACATGCCAATCTGTCGAGCCACGCTGATTTCTCTACGGCGAGAATTGCCTTTGAGGTCGTCGATCGACACACCAAACACCTCCGCTACCGTCGTGATCACCGCCTTGGGAGACGCTTCAACTTTCTCAACGGGCGGATTTAACACAGGCGCAATATTCTCCACGGTCATCGGCAGACCCGAAATCGAAATGTAGGCCACCGCTCGAATCAGCGCCCCTTCTAGCTCTCGAATGTTGGACGTATAGCTTGAGGCAATGTACTCAATCACCTCACGCGGCAGACGCATGTTTTCATACTCCGCCTTCTTTTGCAAAATCGCCATGCGCGTTTCCAGATCGGGGAGTTGAATGTCAGCAATCAGCCCCATTGAAAACCGAGAACAAAGGCGCTCTTGAAGTTTGGGAATTTGATTGGGGGGACGATCGGAAGCCAAAACCACCTGTTTTCCCGCCTCATGCAGCGTGTTGAAGGTGTGAAAAAACTCCTCCTGCATATACTCTCGACCTTCGATGAACTGAATATCGTCTACCAACAGCACGTCTACCGCCCGATACAATTCATGAAAGCTCGGCATACTATCTTTGCGAATCGCGGCAATCAGATCGTTTTGAAACTGCTCAGTCGAGACGTAGAAAACTTTAGAATTGGGGCAAATTTCTAACCGATAATGCCCGATCGCCTGCATCAAATGCGTCTTACCCAACCCGACACCGCCACACAAAAAGAGCGGATTAAACTCGCGTCCCGGAGATTCTGCAACGGCCAGCGAAGCCGCGTGCGCCATTCGATTGTTGGGCCCGACCACCAGACGCGAAAAAATGTACTTCGGATTGAGGTCAGAATTGCGACGTTGACCAGAAGGCGCGGGATCAGGAACACTCACCTCGATCGGCAACGGGTAAAAAAACATTTCAGAGTCAATGTCCATCCCATCTTCGCCTTGAGCGGCCGTGATGTGAATCTCAACCGCCCGCCCCAACACATCGTGGACAACCTCGGTGAGCGTCTTCATGTAGTACTTTTGAATCCAAGTCCGCGCAAACGGATTCGGCGTTCGCAAAACCAGACAGTGATCGTCAAGCTGTTCTGGAATCGCAGTTTTGATCCAAGTCTCAAACGTGGGGCGACTCAATCTAACTTGTAACCGCTCTAGCACCTGAGACCAGAGACTTTCGATCGCAATTTCCACGGTTAAACCTCTAACTGACCACCAAACTGTGAAGCCAAACAGAAGACAGCATCGAGACGATCATCCTTTAGTCTTCCGTCGTTTTCCACAAGGGACTAAAAGCATAAAACAATTTACTCCATTTTTTTCTGAATTTCGCGATCGTTATAGACTGCTGACTCAAGACGCTGCAAATCCTGGGTTCAGCTTTTCTACAGGTCTTAGCAGAAGGGTTTAATATTTAGATTAGCGTCTACCACAGACGGCGAGTTTCTCAGCAAATTGCTGAAACTTTTGCCCAAATCTCAGGTAATTCGGCTGATTCCAGTAACCTTCTCGGACTTTTGGGTGTGAACAATTCCCCTCCCTCGGCTCGGCTTGATCTGCAAACCCTATTTCCCTTTGAGCTAGACGACTTTCAGCGACAGGCGATCGATGCGCTCAATGCAGACAAGTCCGTTGTAGTCTGTGCGCCCACAGGTTCGGGGAAAACGCTGATCGGGGAATATGCCATTCATCGGGCCTTGGCGGGCAATGGTCGCGTCTTTTATACCACGCCGCTCAAAGCGCTGTCTAACCAAAAGCTCCGTGATTTTCGGGATCAGTTTGGAGCCGATAAAGTGGGTCTGCTGACCGGGGATGTGTCGATCAACCGAGACGCGCCAATTCTGGTGATGACGACCGAAATCTTTCGCAACATGCTCTACGGAACGCCGATCGGAGAAGTAGGCACCTCCCTCACCGGGGTCGAAGCCGTCGTGCTGGATGAATGTCACTACATGAACGATCGCCAGCGCGGAACGGTCTGGGAAGAGTCGATTATTTACTGCCCAACTGAGATTCAACTCGTTGCCCTCTCGGCTACGGTGGCCAACAGCGATCAGCTTACAGATTGGATTGCTCAAGTTCACGGCCCGACTGATCTGATTTACTCAGATTTTCGCCCTGTGCCACTCCATTTTTCTTTCTGCAATACTAAAGGGCTGTTTCCTTTACTAGACGACGACCAGCAAAAAATCAACCCCCGCCTCAAGCCCAAACGCGGGCAATATCGACCCAAAGGAGCCAATCAGCGAGGCGCACCCCGACCCGAAGCCCCCAACATTGCTTTTGTCTTGAGCAAGCTACGCGAAAAAGACATGCTGCCTGCGATCTACTTCATCTTTAGCCGCAAGGGATGCGATCAGGCGGTGACAAATCTGGGGCCGCTATCTCTGGTGAATCCATCCGAAGCGGCGCGACTAAAGGAGGCGATCGACGAATTCCTCAGCAGAAATCCAGATGCTGGCCGGGCTGGACAGGTTGAGCCACTCTATCGAGGCATCGCCGCCCATCACGCTGGGATTTTGCCCGCCTGGAAAGGACTGGTCGAAGAACTCTTTCAACAAGGGCTGATCAAAGTGGTCTTCGCGACAGAAACCCTGGCCGCCGGGATCAACATGCCTGCCCGCACGACCGTAATCTCCAGCCTCTCCAAACGTACCGATTTGGGTCATCGCCTGCTAAATCCCTCAGAGTTTCTGCAAATGGCAGGACGGGCTGGCCGACGTGGGATGGATAAGGAAGGCTATGTAGTGACCGTCCAAACGCCCTTTGAAGGCGCAAAAGAAGCCTCTTATCTGGCGACAACAGGAGCCGACCCCCTGGTGAGTCAGTTCACACCCAGCTACGGAATGGTGCTCAATCTCCTGCAAACCCACACCATTGACGAAGCCAAAGAACTCGTTGAGCGCAGTTTTGGACAATATCTCTCCACGCTATATCTACGTCCTCAGCAGCAAGAAGTCGATCGCGCCAAAGCCGAACTTGCCCAACTCGAAGCCCAGGTTGCCTCGGTCGATTGGAAGCTGATGGAGCAATACGAAAAACTGCAAGAACGCCTCAAAGAAGAAAAGCGCCTGCTCAAAACGCTGCAACATCAAGCCGACGAAATGCACTCCGGAGAACTGGCGATCGCCCTCTCGTTTGCTGTCGCCGGAACCCTCGTCTCACTCAAAGGCGACCATGTGCGAATGGCTTATCCCCTTCCAGCGGTCTTAGTAACCAAAGTCCAGGGATCTGGGCAGTTTCCCTATCTCGTCTGTTTGGGGCAAAACAATCGCTGGTACATCTCAACCGTCGGCGATGTAGTGAATTTACGGGGTGATATTCCCAGATTGCGTGAAGTAGACGAAATTTTACCGCCCTCAGATTTGCCACCCAAACCCGGTCAGTCTCGCAGCGGTAACGAAATAACCGACGCGATCGCTCGCAAAATTCCCGATGTCCCCGGCTCAGACGAAGATGCCCCCGAAGTCTACGCCCAACTGCAACGCATGGAAGCCGTCCACGCCCAAATTGAGTCTCATCCGGTTCACGCCTGGGGCGATCGCAGCTACTTGATGAAACGGCAGCGACGCATTCAAACCCTCAAAGCAGAAATTCAAGATCGTCAAGAAAAGCTCGATCGCCAAGCCCAACGCCATTGGGAAGAATTTCTCAGCCTGATTACCATTCTGCAAAGTTTTGGATGTCTCCAGGGACTCATGCCAACCGATCTAGGGCAAGCAACCGCTGCCATTCGGGGAGACAACGAACTTTGGCTCGGATTGGCCATCATGTCGGGTGATCTTGACCACCTTGATCCCCACCATCTAGCAGCCGCTTGTGCAGCTCTGGTAACCGAAGTCTCTCGCCCCGATAGTTGGACTCGCTACGACGTTTCTTCGGAGGTCGAGGATGCCCTAAGCGAACTCAGAGGCATTCGGCGACAGCTTTTTCAGCTTCAGCGTCGTCACCAAGTCACCCTCCCTGTCTGGCTCGAATATGATTTTATCGGACTGGTCGAGCAGTGGGCCCTAGGCACCGAATGGACAGAACTCTGCGCCAATACCAGCTTAGATGAAGGCGATGTGGTGCGGATTTTGCGCCGTACCCTCGATTTTCTGTCGCAAATTCCTCACATTCCCCACGCGGCTAGACCGATTCAAACCAACGCGCTTCGGGCGATCGCGCTCATCGATCGCTTCCCAGTCAACGAAGGGGTTGAGTAATGACCCCCCAAAGACCGTAGTACTGAGCTAGTTAATGTAAAATTTATAATCTCTCTCTACTGGCATAACTCAGCTATGATTCTCAAAGCTCCTTCCCTGTACTCAATTCAGCCGTGAATAAGCAGACAAAACTTCTCCGTACAAAATCTCTTGATCTCCGTAAAAAGCCTGATTGCTTCATAAAAACATTTGCCCATACTGGGAAAAGAGCGCTAGAGCGATTTAGCGTACTTAGATGGCTGAAATTAAACTTTGGGAGCCACGTCGCAGGGTTGATAAAGGTAGGCACTGAGCGATGAGCAGTTGGTTAACAGTGCGTAAATACTCAGTCGAAAGCTGTCCAAAACGCCTGATCACGCCCGATCGCAGTTCTCCCTCAAAAATTTGGCTCTATTCATACTCTTATTGACTCAGTTGTTTAGGGTTTTTCCAACGTGAACGACCTGGATTTGGAGCGACCTAGAATTCTTGTGGTAGATGACCACCCGTCCAGTCGGATGACCGCCGTTGCCCTCTTGTCGGTTGAGGGTTACGATGTTTTGGAGGCAGAAAGCGGCTCTGCGGCACTTTCACAGGTTTTTGCGACTAACCCAGATTTGATTCTTCTGGATGTGATGATGCCCGGAATGGATGGCTACGAGGTCTGCCGTCGCCTCAAAGCGGATGAACAAACTCGTTTGACACCCATCGTATTTGTCACCGCACTGGACGATCGTCGTGCCCGACTCAGAGGCATCGAAGCAGGGGGCGATGATTTTCTGACCAAACCATTTGATCAATTAGAACTCTCAGCACGGGTCAAGTCGCTAATCCGCCAAAAACGGCTAAACGAAGATCTCGACCATGCCGAAAAAGTGTTGTTCTCGATCGCGCGCACCGTCGAAAGTCGCGATCCCAACACCGGGGATCATTGTGAACGGCTCGTGATGCGGGGCAGAGCCTTTGGTGAATTCTTAGGGTTGTCTCGTCCCGAAGTCCGCGATTTGATGTGGGGCGGCTATCTTCACGATATTGGCAAGGTGGGCATCCCAGATGCGGTCTTGCTCAAACAGGGCAAACTCACGCCCGACGAGTGGGAAGTGATGCAGCAGCATGTCTTGATTGGCGAAAAAATCTGTCAGCCCCTAAGAACGATGCGCGGAGTTGTCCCGATTATTCGCCACCATCATGAGCGCTGGGACGGGTCGGGCTACCCGGATGGGCTGGTCGAAGGTGAGATTCCACATCTGGCACAGATTTTTCAAGTGGTTGATATCTACGATGCTTTGACGAGTGAGCGTCCTTACAAAAAGGCGTTCTCCCCGGAGGAGGCGCTCAAAATTATCGAGGAAGAAACCGCTAAGGGCTGGCGCAACCCGGAGCTAATTACTAAGTTTAGTGAGTTTATTCGGACGATCGAAATCCAGCCAGCCACGCCTCCAACCATTCAACAGGGTGATCTATCAATCTGGTTTCAAAAGTACATCAAAAGCGCCCGCAAACCTTGAGGCTAGACGTTGAGAACGTCGATCGCGCCTTCCCATGAAGCTGTATAAAGCATGTCCGACTTCTTCTAAGAGCTACTCTAAAATTGAGACACCTCTAGAGATCCGCAGAGTTTTGCTGCCAATGAAAACTCTTACTAGCGCTTACTCATGTCAATTTAATGTCAATCTCAGCCAAGTCTACGGGAGGTGTGGTGCATGTTAGTCATCCTGGTGGGCGATCAAATTATTTCTCCACAAAAAGTCTGTCAAACCTGTTTGCTGGCTGACCAGAGTGGCCAACCTCGCTGGCAACAGGGACAACTTCGCTGCGGCTATGCGATTCGTAAGTTGTCTGAGACTCAGCCCAGTCAATATGAGTGTCAGATGGGGTTTCGAGTTGCTAATGTCGAGTGAGGCAGTGAGCAGAATTTGAGTCCAGGCATTAGGATGAGATTAATCAAACTGCCAACCGCTAAAAGAAAGCAAACGGCTATTGTGTCTTACAGCCTTAGAAACCTACACTCAAATTAGGAGAATCCGCATGTCTTGGCGTGGGTCAACAACTGTTTCCGATCGCATCTTTGCCTGTCTCGCTTACCTTCTGCCACTCCTTGATTTAATCGGACTGGTTACAAGGCCCCTGATTCTGACAGAATCTTTTTTGACTCCTATATTGAGAGTCCTGGTGGTTCCCCTGTCACCACTGCTGGCAATTTACAATAGTTTGGGCGGCATCGTTTCATTTGTCGTCTTCTTTGCGCTCTACCTGCTTGTGGTTCGCAACGAAAACTTGCCTCACTTCATCCGCTTCAACACCATGCAGGCAATTTTGTTTGGAATTGTTTTGAGCCTGATTGGGCTGGTTTGGGCTTATGTTTTGGCACCGATTTTAGGGACAAGTGTCTTGCTGACACAGACGTTGTTTAACACAATTTTCTTGGGCATGGTGGTTGCGGTTGGGTTTTCGATCGTTCAATCTGCGCTCGGAAAGTATGCAGAAATCCCTACGATTTCAGAAGCCGTCTACATGCAAGTGCGCTAGACCTGAGATTCGACAATTGCCGCAGTGCGAGCGATCACTGAATTCTCTAAATAGCCAATTCCTTCAATCTCAATGCGAATGCGATCGCCCACCCCGATCGCGCCTACTCCCTCCGGAGTCCCCGTCAGCACCACATCTCCCGGCAATAGCGTCATCACCTGACTAATGTAAGCCACCAATACATCAGGCGGAAAGACCATTTCGCTGATTGCGGCTGACTGCACAGGGTGACGATCGTCATTCACAAAAGTTTGCAGCCTCGCCCCTGGATTGATCTCGCGCACCACCCACGGCCCCAACGGACAGAAGGTATCAAAGCCTTTGGCTCGCGTCCACTGGCCGTCTTTTTTTTGCAGATCTCTCGCCGTCACATCGTTGGCGATCGTATAGCCCCAAATTTTGCTGTGAGCGTCTTCTGGGGTGCAGTGAGAACAGCGATCGCCCATTACTAGCGCCAGTTCCCCTTCATAATCGACTCGCGCTGACTGAGACGGGTAGCAGATCTCGGCATCCATCGCAATTACCGCCGTCGGCGGTTTGAGAAACAACAGCGGCTCATCTGGAACTGGAGTCCCCATCTCGGCCGCATGATTTGCATAGTTTTTGCCCACAGCCACAATCTTAGAAGGCGCGCAGGGAGCCAAAATTTGATAATGATTAGCGTCTAAAACTTGATCCGTCGGCTGTCCCTTCATCCACGGAGGCGCATCTAACACTTGCACTCGACGATCGATCTGCAACAGCCCATAAAAAATCTTGCCATCTGGGGTCTGAACTCGAACATAGCGCTGTGCCATACCGGGATAGATACCTTAATTACGTATAAAACTTCAGGGCGTGGACTGCCCACTCGCATACAGCGAATGCTTGCAAAATCTGGAGTCTCAGGCTTAACGTCTAGCACCTTCTAGCTGGATCGTCTAGAAACTGGGATAGAATGGTAAGTCCTTGCTTTTTCATTATTGGGGAACTGGGTAGCAGGTCAAGTATTTTTTTGACCCAATTTGCTACTGAGTTTGCCAATCGAAAAGGCCGACTTGTCCATAAGGAGAAAAGCTGGTATGAATTTCATTTACGAAACGATGTACATTTTGCGCCCCGACCTCAACGATGAAGCGATCGATGCGGCGATCGAAAAGTATCAAAGTCTGTTGAGAGACAACGGTGCAGAAATCATCGAAACTCAACATCGCGGCAAACGCCGTCTCGCCTACGAAATCGCCAAACACCGCGAAGGCGTTTACATTCAGATGAACTACACAGGCGACGGTAGCCAGATCGCTGGAATGGAGCGCGCCATGCGGATCAGCACCGAGGTCATTCGCTACCTGACTGTCAAGCAAGACGTGCCCAAAGCCGAAGACGTTGAGGCCGTTGCAGTCGAAGGTTAGTTAGACTAATGCCAGGTTCAAAGTTTGAGGTTTAGGGTTTAACGTGACTGATAGATCACCTCCGTCCTAAGCCTTTAACTTTCATTTACAGTCACGTTATGAAGCTCTCAAAAAAGAATCTGGATCAGCGCCTTGACCATGTGTATGATGCGATCGTCGTCGGCGGTGGCGCAGGCGGACTCTCAGCAGCCCTCTACCTACAACGCTATCGATTGTCTTGCCTAGTGATCGAAAAAGGACGAGGGCGATCGTTCTGGATGCAAGATTTACGCAATTATCTTGGCTTGCCGCCGACAACTCCGGGACGCACCATGCTCCAACAAGGGCAAGAACATTTTCTCTCACTCGACGGCGACTATCTCCCCGGCTTTGTCGAAGATGTCCAGGATGACGGAGAAACCTTCGCGGTCAAGGTCAAGGTCGGCAAAAAAGACAGCATTTATCAGACGCTTCGAGCCAAGTATCTCGTCGCAGCCAGCGGGGTGATCGACCATCTGCCCAAGCTAGACGATATGCAAAACGTCTATGATTACGCGGGCTACAATCTGCACGTTTGTATGATCTGTGATGGCTACGAGATGGGGGATAAAAACTGTGGACTGTTTGTAAATACCGAAGCCGCGATCAACACTGCCTTTGTGCTGAACTGGTTCACGCCCTACATCACCGTTTTCACGCAGGGCTTATGTGAGGTCAGCGCCGAGATGCGCCAAAAACTTCAGGATCACGGCTATCCCCTGGTCGAAACGCCCCTTCGCCGCTTTTTGGGTGACAATCACGAAATGAATGGGGTGGAGTTGACGGATGGAACGATCGTCCCCCTTGAAACTGGACTCATCTCAATGGGGTCTCATTATCACAACGAGTATCTCAAAGGGCTAGACCTCCAGTGGAAAGGCGGTAATCTGACCACAGATGGCATGTGTCGCACCTCTCATCCAAGAATATTTGCCCTGGGGGATTTAAAAGAGGGCCTAAACCAGATCTCAATTGCCGTCGCAGATGGTACATTAGCGGCAACTGCAATTTGGCGTGATATTCGTCGCGCTTCCCCACCTCGTCTTTGGGAAGAGCACCTCAAACAGGCAAGCCATTAAAATCTGGAGTGACAAACAAGTGACCCAAGCGGATACCCCTCACATTCAACAACTGCAATCAGAGGTTGTGCGGCTGCAAGAAGAATTGCAAATGCGCGACCAGCTCGTCCAACAGCTTTCGCAAGAACTCTTTCGTCTAGTCAAGGGCAACGCTAACCCGGTGCCGACTTCGGAAATCTCTGCGGAGCGTCATCTGGCAGAAATGCGGGCGCTCAGAGAACAGCTACAGCACGTTGAGCAGCAAGTTACGTTTTATCAGGAGCAGATTGCCGAACGCGATGCTGAAATCTATCAACTGCGGCAGTCGGTTCAAGAATTGACCGATCGCTCTCGCATGTTAGAGCAGGTCGTTCAGGAGTTGCCCAAGATCTACAAGCAAAAGTTTGCCGAGCGCATGGCTCCCGTTCGCGAAAAGGTGGCTCTGGTGCAGCGAGAAAACCGTCAGCTTCATGCGGAGTTGCAAAGTGTCAGCTACCGATTGGCGGTTAGAACTCGCCGCACGTCTCACCTAGATTTGCCCAGCTTCCCCCGATCGGAGGGAGATATCTCGCTACCCAGCTTTGGGAATGCCTGATCGTTTGGGGTGGCTGCCTTTCAACCAGGCTTCAGATTTTGGCTGGCAGAGGTTGAAATTTCGATGGGAACTAAGTTTTAACGACGCTAAAGGGAACGGTTCGTCTTTTTAAGAGGATGGAAGGTTCCCTTTTGTTTGATCGTCTGTAGGCTTCACCACCTCAAAATAAGCCTCAAAATAAAAACAGCCCGATCGTACTTTTTCAAGAACGATTAGGGCCATCAGGCGGGATCATTCAACCGATCGGTTCACGCCACCTCTAAAGCAGGCAAGACCTGAAGGGTAGGAAGTTCTAAAGAAGCCAGCAGTGCATCATAACTTTCAAAAATCGTGAAGGCACGATCGAGCTGTGTGATTTCAAAGACCAGTTGGGCAGATGGGCACAGACCACACAAAACGAGCCGGGCCCCCACTTGAGTCGCTACGTTTAGCCCTGCAACCAGCGAAGCGAGGCCAAAGCTGTCGATAAATTCAATACACGACATATCCACCACCCACAGCTTGCGGCAACGAGAAACGCTACCTTGAGAAACCTGCGATGCGACCGTTTCAAGCTGTTGCCGAAGGTGACCGCCGCCTCGCAAATCCAGCCGACCCTGGGGCTGAAGTAAAAACTCCTCACTGATGCTTTTAGAACCCATAGCCTCATTCCTAAAAAAGATTTCGTTGACTTTTAAAAGCACTTGCTCATCCCCACCCAAAACCGATAAACCTTGTTTTACTGCTCAGTCGATCGACCGAATCAAATCGCTGGGATGTAGAGACTAGGGGACTTTTCAAGCTAAGTAGATATACGTAACTTGCTGCTACAACTATAAAGATTAGCTTCGTCGGCTTTGAGGAATTCTCCGGAGGATTCACAAAATCTTCACGTTTGGGTTCCTTTATATTAAAGTTTTCTCTTTTGTGATAAAAATTGCAGTTTTTGCCTCGAAAGCTTTTTTGAAAATAGCCCCAATAGGCTTTTGACCAACTCATTTTGCGGCAGGATGATTGGCTGGTTGCTGACGCGCCTGAATCGGAAGCTTTGTATAGGATCTGATTTGTCCGCCCTCAATGTAAGGAAATGTCTCTAAGATTAAGAAAGCTCTCCGTCGCATCCAAGACAACAAAAGCCAGAATTCAAATTACCCTGCATTGACACCGTTCTGAAATCAAGTCAAGATCGACAGGAAAGATGAAGCTTTGTAAAGGTTAACCTAATGTCTCTTGACTTTATCTCGCCCGAAGCTATTCAAGAAATTGCTCAACAGTACGGCTACTGGGCGATTTTCTTTGGAATTTTGTTAGAAAATTTGGGTTTGCCTATTCCCGGAGAAACCGTCACCCTAGCCGGGGGATTTTTAGCTGGAAACGATCAGCTTAACTACTGGTACGTTTTGGCTGACGCAGCCTCTGGCGCGATTCTAGGGGGCACTTGCGGCTACTGGATTGGACGCTACGGGGGGTGGCCATTACTGCTGAATCTGGGGCGGGTGTTTCGAGTCAAAGAAGCACAGCTAGAGGAAATTCGCCGCCAGTTTAGCGAAAATGCTGGAAAAGCCGTTTTGTTGGGCCGATTTATTGCCCTGCTGCGAATCTTTGCCAGTCCTCTTGCGGGAATCGCTGAGATGCCATTTCTCAAATTTATGCTTTACAACGTGGCTGGGGCCTGTGCTTGGGCATCGGTCATGGTGTCTCTGGCGTATTTTGCGGGACAGGTGGTGCCTCTGGAGAAGTTGATTAGTTTGGCTTCCCAGTTTACGATCGCCGCCCTGCTCATCGTCGTCGCCTGGATTGTGGTTCCTCTTTGGCTAGAATCGCGCAAAGCAAAGTCAATAGAAGCCATCAGCCAAGAACCCGCTGGGGATAGCGAGTAAAAGGATGAAAATCTACGGCAGGGTAGTGCTTCGGAAGCGCGGAATAACTCGTACCGCAACCAGAATTTTAAATAATCGAAAGAGTTTCTAAAAATTGGACGATCGCTTTGGCAAGCTGAGGCGCATATTTTTGTGGCAGGGCGTGATCAGCGTCGGGGATCACGACCAACTGAGCATTGGGAATTTCTTGAGCATAGGTTTCGCAGTGCCAGATGGGAATGGTCTCGTCACGATCGCCTGTGATTACCAAAGTTGGCACTTTCAATCGATAAATTTCTTTTTCAACCGTGTCGATCGCATCTTCGGGGCGGAGCCGATCTACGAGAAACGATCGGGCAGCAGGTTGAGCCTTTAATTCTCGACGAAACCAGGCGAGTTGTTCGAGAGTGGGACGCTGACCAAAGGGGGTGGCGATCGGTTTGAGGAGCGTCAAGGCCCAATCGACGATCGGAGTCTGCCAGAGAAGCGGTCTGAGATGGTCATATCGCCCCGCAAAACTGTCATCTCGAATGCCTGCGGGTGCTGCCAAAACGAGACCCTTTACTCGATCGGGATACTGCAAAGCGTAGGCGGCGGCGACCCATCCTCCAAAGGAGTGCCCCAAGATATAGCAGGGTGCAAGCTGCAATTTCTCAATCACTTGATGCACAAATGCCACTTCTTTAGCCACGTTGTATTGAATGGACGGTTTAGCAGAGTCGCCAAATCCCATCAGATCCAGGGCAACGCAGCGAAATTGAGACTGTAACTGATCCATTAAAGGTAGCCAGCATCGTCCGTCACCTAAAAAACCGTGCAGCATGAGCAGCGGCGTTTTGGCACCGACTTCGAGATAGGCAGCGGGCTGAGGCGATAAATCGAGGCGATCGAACTCCAGGTGAACAGTCAATCGCTGTTTGGATAAAAAGTTAGACTCCAACGGCTTTTAATAGGCAGACTACTTCACACAATCTTAATCGAGCGCGTTAGCCTGGTAGGTAGAGTTTCTGACCGTGTTTTCCGCGACGCACCTCATGAAAGCATCTTGTTGGACGGCTTCTGTAGTTTGGATGCTGCCTCTGCTGATAGGATCTGCTGCTCAGGCGCAGTCATTGGCAGGCTTGAGTTCGGTACAGTTGCAGCGGCTTTCTCGTGATCTGGTGCCCTCAAGTTCTGAAGACTTTTTTAGAAAGGGACGAGAGCAATTCGATCGAGAGCTAGAGCTTTTACGCCGTCCTTCTAAATCGCCTGATCGACTTCTCAAGGTTGACTCGCGGACTCAGTATCCCCAGCAGAACGATCGCCCCAAATTTCCCAAATCTTTAGATTCTCTGAACGATCGTCTCCCATCTAGGTAAAAGTGCCGGAAAACATCTGACTTGAGAGAGGGCCGAGAAAGCGATCAAACTGTCACAATCTTGTTTAATGAAGCTTTTATAAAGGAGCAATATAGTTTTATCAGTAGTTTGACGCTTTCAGCAAAAAATTTTAATGAATTTGTGCAAGTTTATACCTAAGCGCTTAAGTAACGTAGTAGTTTACACTTATCCACAAGTCCATTTTTTGATGAAGTCTGAGTACATCTCTCACCGTCATGGTGGATGAAAAAGTGGATGAGAAGAGGATTGCTTAAAGCGTTTTGATTTGGAGAACTGCGATCGCGCCCCGACCCCACTGAGCAATCTGGTGCAAATACTGACTAGCCCAAGGAGAACGTAACATGTCTGTAGAAAGTGCAACTCGGTTTTTGAAAGCGGTGGCTCAGGATGAGTCAATTCGGGAGCGGTTTGAAGCGGTGCGATCGCCCGAAGACTTTCTCAAAATCTCGGATCAATTGGGCTATTGTTTTACGACCGCTGAGTTAAAAGAGATTGTGGCAGAACAGAGCAAAGGGGTGGTCGTCAGACGTTCTACAGGCGTTTGGAAGTGGCTTCGCAATATCAACTGGCTAGAACGGCAGAACGTGCCTGAGTACAGTTCCCAAGAGTTGGCGATGGGGTGATGAAGGATGCAATCGTCTGAAGGGGGTCTCTCAACCGTCCATTTCAGGATGCTTGCAGTCTAGTAAAGGCAACCACCCCCCTCTCATTCATGGGAGCGCAAAGCCTTGTCTGATTTGCAAAGTAACCGTGATCTGTATCGAGCCAGTAAGGTTGACGCTGCTTCAAATTCGATAATCCTTAATTCTTAAAAGGCTGGGGATTTGCGATGATGGAGCTATGCGATTTTTAACTAAAGTTTTAGCGACAATTTTGGCAGTCGTGCTGCTTCCCTCTGTAATGGTACTGGCTCAAGAAACGATCGCTCCTAGCGAAAATCTCGTAGTCGAAGGCATTCCTGCAATTCCTGCTGAGTTGGCGACAACGGTCGATCGCTACACCCAGTTTCGATCGGCGGCCCTTTCTAGCTGGCATCCGACCCGTCGGGAGATGCTGATTTCGACTCGATTTGCCGATACCCCACAGGTACATTTAGTCAAGTTTCCGTTGGGCGCTCGCAAGCAGATGACGTTTTTCTCTGAGCGGGTGGGCGGAGCGACCTATCAACCGGGGCAGGGCGACTACTTTGTTTTTAGCAAAGACATCGGTGGCAATGAATTTAATCAAAACTATCGCTATGACTTGAGGACGGGCGATGTAACGCTGCTCACCGATGGCAAGTCTAAGAATAGTCGAGGCATCTGGTCAAATCGCGGCGATCGCATGATCTACACTTCGACGCGACGGACTGGAAAGGACACCGATTTTTATAGTCTTGAGCCTGCAAACCCCAAGAGCGATCGTCTGCTGGCAACCGTTGAAGGGGGCGGCTGGGGGCCGATGGATTGGTCACCGGACGATCGACAAGTGCTGGCAATGGAGTACGTCTCGGTCAACGAAAGCTATTTGTGGCTATTTGACACGCGATCGGGCGAGAAAAAACTGCTCACCCCCAAAGGCGGCCAAGAAAAAATCGCCTATCAGAGCGGAGTGTTTAGCAAAGATGGCAAGGGATTGTACGTGGTAAGCGATCGTGAGTCCGAATTTTCTCGGCTTGCTTACGTGGATCTGGCAACGTTTGAACCCACTTATCTCACAAGTCAAATTCCCTGGGATGTGGAAGATCTTGATTTGTCGGAAGACGGCAAGCATCTGGCGTTTGTGACCAATGAAGACGGCGCGAGTGTGCTGCATATTCTGGACACTGACACCCGTAAAGAACGGACGCTGCCCAAGCTACCCGTGGGTCTGGTCTACGGCATCACCTGGCATCGCAATAATCAGGATTTGGGCTTTACGCTAATTTCGGCTCGATCGACGGCTGATATTTATTCGCTAAATCTGGGGACAAGTCAGGTCGATCGCTGGACAGAGAGCGAGACGGGCGGCTTGAATACAGCTAATTTTTCAGACGCAGAACTGGTGCGCTGGAAGAGTTTCGACAAGAAAACGATTTCTGGGTTTCTGTATCGTCCACCCGCCAAGTTTGAGGGCAAGCGTCCTGTCATGATCGACATTCACGGCGGCCCAGAAGGTCAGTTTCGTCCGGTCTTTTTGGGACGCGCTAACTACTATTTGAATGAGTTGGGCGTGGCGATGATCTTCCCCAATGTTCGGGGATCGACGGGCTATGGCAAAACCTTCTTGAAGTTAGACAATGGCTTTTTGCGCGAGGATTCTGTCAAAGATATCGGCGCACTATTAGACTGGATTGCGACTCAGCCTGATCTCGATAAAGACCGAATTCTAGTTACGGGCGGCAGTTATGGGGGCTACATGTCGTTAGCGGTGGCGACGAATTATAGCGATCGCATTCGAGCAGCCATCAACATTGTGGGCATCTCCAACTTTGTCACCTTTTTAGAACGAACCGAAAGCTATCGGCGAGATCTGCGACGAGTGGAATATGGCGACGAGCGCGATCCCAAAATGCGCGAATTTTTGCTGAAAATTTCTCCAGTAAATAACGCCGATCGCATCAAAAAACCGCTCTTTGTAATCCACGGCAAAAATGATCCTCGCGTGCCGCTCAACGAAGCCGAACAAATTGTGGCGACGGTGCGAAAAAATAATGTTCCCGTCTGGTATCTGATGGCAAAAGATGAAGGACACGGCTTCTCAAAGAAGAAAAACGTCGATTTTCAGTTCTACGCAACGGTTATGTACGTCAAAGAGTTTTTGCTAGAATCGTTGCCAAAAGCGGGGATCAGGGGTAGCTGAGTTCAAGGTCAAATAGTAGAGCTTTACTCGACTTTACAAAAATACGGAAAGTGTTACATTGCTCTTGTAGAAGGGAAGGATAATGCCGATGGTTGACAATCATTTGGCTCTATCAATCGGCTCCACAATCCGCTACTTCACCGCAACTAGGGCAAGAAATCATGTCGCTCACAGGACTGATCCAAGGACTCAACTCTTTCCACGACAACTATTTCGCTGACAACCGAGATCTTTTTGAACGGCTTTCGGGTGGGCAGTCTCCAGAAGTTTTGTTCATCACTTGCTCTGATTCGCGCATCGACCCCTGTTTGATCACGCAAGCGGCTCCCGGCGAACTGTTTGTCATGCGAAACGTAGGCAATATCATCCCTTCTTATGGGGCAGCCAGCAGCGCTGAATCGGCGGGTATTGAGTACGCAGTTGAGGCCTTGGGCATCAAGGACATCATTGTTTGCGGACATTCTCACTGTGGCGCGATGAAAGGGTTGCTGCAAATTGGCACCCTGGCTGAGAAGATGCCTGCGGTCTATGACTGGCTAAAGCGTCACGGCGAAACGACTCGGCGCGTGGTGATGGACAACTATGCTGGAACCGAACCCGACCAACTCTTGAAGATTGCGATCGAGCAAAATGTCTTGACGCAAATCGAAAATTTAGAAACCTATCCCGCAATTCGATCAAAGCTACACGGCGGCAAGCTCAACCTCCACGCCTGGATGTACGAAATCGAAACTGGAGTCGTGTTTGCTTATAATGCAGCACTGCGAAGATTTACGCTGATGGAGAAGCGATCGTTTCCGGTACCTGACCCGCTCATTACAACTAGCTGCACAGAGTCGGCCCCAATCCCCACGCCCGGATCTACAAAGCCGAGGGTAGAGTGGTTGCCCACCCTAAACAGCATTGCGTATAACTTTATACAAAATCCTTAGCTCTAGAAGTAGATGAAGTGGGGCGATCGTTCCCGATGCCTGATCTCTTGATTGCCAGTTTGCCTGTTTATAGTGAGGTTAAAAGAAGAGATTGTTCGATCTTGCTTCCCATAACCGAATAATTTTAGGGTGGCTTTATTCGTCAGGAAAATGGCACTGAACAGCATCGCGAGTTTCCTGAGAACTTATAGGGTGACTCCCCAAACAGCAAGAATTCCTTTGATGCCTACGGTGATGGTGGGAAGATGTTTTTCGGCAAATTCGACCAGGCCTGCTCCACGGTTCAGAATTGTAGGTAGCGCGTCTAAAGCGTCTCCAGCTTTTTCTAGAAGGTCGGGGTTTTGACGATCGCTCCCTAATTTTGCAAGTGCGTCAATGTGTTTGAGTGCTTTGGTTTGGTCTTGTTCGCTAAGTCCAGACTCTTTTTGGGCAATCGCTGTTTTGAGTTGTTTGAGTAGGTCTGCCAGTTCTGTAGCTTTGGGGTCTTTGGAATCTTGAAGCTGGTTGATGGTTTTGGTAACGGAAATTTCGGAGTTTTTGATCTCACTGTCACGACCAGAGAAGACACCGATCGGGGCGTTGATGTCTCCAACGGTGGATTTGTTGCTGCTTTGATCTTGCATAATTTCGATTTTGGTAGGGGTTGGACGACCTAGAAATTCGAGTAGAGAAGATGAGGAAACGCGCTCCTCTAATCTAGCTTCTGTCACGGCGAGTTTTGTCTCTAGAGAGGCGTTTGTTTGTTGCAGAAGTGTTTGCTCTTTTCGAGAAGATTCTAGCTGTTTGAGGAGAGATTGATAGTCCGTCGAAAATCCTTTGTGCATTTCAGCTTTGGCTGATTCTGGAATTTCGCCGTCTAAGCGAACGAGCTTGTCGCCATTTCCTAAGTCAACAACCGACTGGATTCTGAGATCCATTTGTTCGTAGTCTGTTCTCAAGTTATTGAGGGCGATGTCGAAGGCTTGGGGTTCGATGCCGTTGCGAAAGAGAAAGTCGAGGGTTTTGGTGAATTGATCCACGAGTTTTTCAAAATCACCGGGTTGAAAGCTACCGCTTGCAGGTTTGCGCTCTTTTTGGTCTTGTTCTAAGTAGATGTAATCACAGTGAACATTAGTGAATTTTGTATCAGAATTGATGCCCCAGTTTTGGATGCAGGCACCTGTTAGCGATGCTTCTGAGAAGTCAGTTCCTAAGGCTTGAACCTCGGTCAGGTTCGCGTGTTCTAGATTAGCTTTTCTGAGATTGGTGCCGCTCAGATTTGTTTTACTGAAGTCGGCATGGGCAAGCTCTACGCCTGCTAAGTCAAGCTGTTTGAGGTCTAAGTGCTGATAGTTGGCTTCTTTGCCGTAGCGGTTTGTGCAAAGTTTGATGATCTTAGAGTGATCGAAGCTAGATGGAAATTTACATCTCAAAAAGCGCGAGTTTGTCCAATCGACCCAAGCAAGATCTGCATCGGAAAAATCAACGTTTTGAACAGTGAGTTTATAACGGTTGTTTGTAAATTTAGCGTTTGTTAGAGCCGCATCGCTGAAATCTGTTCCTGTTGAGCTTCTAACCTGTTTTATGACCTCACGGAATAGGGCAATTGCCACCACTGCAAAAGAAACTGCTGCTGCTGTATTATTGCTTCCTTCCACGATTGCTCCTCTATCGAAATCAGAGAATGCGTTGCCAGCAAACAAACCAGCGAAAGCGACGGCACTAGCGCCAGCGAGAGCGAGAGCGAAAGCGACAGTGCCAGCAAAAGCGAAGGCAGCAATAACAGCAACAGCAACAGCAGCAGCACCAGCGAGAGCGATAGCACCGACACAAAGAGCAGCAACAGCGACAAGAACAACAAATTGTTTATGGCTTTGTCCTGTCTTAATACGCTCAAAGGTTGCGCCGATCAAGACTGCACCGCTAAAGTTGCAACCTCGCAAATCAGAGCCGCTAAAATCTGCCCCAGTGAGCGTTTGCTCTTTGAAGGAACGGTTCCGTAAGTCCTGGTTGGTGTAGTCAAGCTTGTGAGGTTGGGGCATCGCCATTGAGAGGAGGCAATATCTATAGGGGAGGCTGTCCCAATTATTACCTCAATTCTTTACAAGAGTAGAGATTGTGGAAATGGAGTTGATCGTTTCTATACTCCCAAGCGGCGATCGCTTGCAATATTCTCTTGTCGCTAGACGATCGCAAACTCACTAAACTGTCTGACGAAGGGCGATCGAAAATTGAGCACGATCACGAACTGGGCGGAATTAATCACTACTCCACCCTCAAGAGGCGATCGCACTTGTAGAATCATCTCGAAAATCAGTCATTTTCTTAGCCGTATTTGACTGTTGGTTTTGCCCAAAAAATTCATCAAAAAGTTGGAAGAAGTACTCAAATCCGGCTTGTTCGTCGTGACACGCAAGCAGGATGAGTTTTGCCCAAGATGCGACGGTTGTGACCCCAAATTTTTTCTGAAGCCAGGGCTGAAACTCGTCGTAAAACTTCTGCTCAGGCTCGGTTAGGTCGATGCCCAACTCGCTGCGAGAAAACTCATAGCCAACCAGAAACATAAAGAGGTCACTCACAGAAGGACGGCCCAAATACATTCCTGGTCGCTGACGAATCTTCTCAAGTACGTTCAGTAGTCCACTCATGTTGTGTGCTCCTGGGAGTTACAAGGATTCTAGCTCAGTGAGGATGAACTGTTCGCTGGGGCAGTGAAAGCTTTTGAGCCAATCTTCTCTGGAAAATCCTTCTACTGATAAGTTATCAAAGACCTGCTCAAAGACTTCTACGCCATAGTGAATTCCATTCTCGGTAATGGACTCATTAGAATTCCAGCGATCGCTCGTGATGAACACCTCATTGCGTCGTTTGGTTTTGAGTTGCAGAACTTTTCCGTCTATCTTATTTTCGCTTAACCATTGCATGATTGCTCTGGCACACTCGTCGCATTTGAGCAATGGAAAGCTTGCAGCAATTTTGCCTACTTCTTGATAGACTTCCTCTTTTGAAAACTGGCTCACGACTCAATTGGCATTTCAGTTAGTTCGATCGCCCCTCTCCCCCTTCTCGCCCTTCATTTGATTCAATCGCTCTCTCAACAGGGTACGAATTTTTCCTGCCAAAGATAATTCTTGCCATGCAACATCGGTGCGGCAATTATCAAGTTCCTCTCGCATGTCGCTTACATCTACGCTGATTCTGTCCCTCGGTGCCATGCGCTTTCATAAATCATTCACATGGCTCATGGTATCTTTTGTCAGCAAAAACGCTTGAAGTGAAGCCTTTTAAGCCTATTCAACAATTTGCTTCATTTGGCTTCATTTAAGGTAAACTGAAACTGTCGAATACGACAAACCCGCCTCGATCGCTGCTCCAACAACATCAAGACGGGTTCCCAACCTAACAAACGAGGTCAATTCCATCATGCCACAATCTGAATACTTACCCGACGAGGGCGGAGACGACGACAACCTCCTAAATCGATATCGCAATCCTCAACTGCAACCCGAAGCCCAAGCCTCTTTTATTGATGAACTGCTACAAATCGTTCGGCAAGCCAACGCCCCGCGTCCATTAGTAATTTTGGAGCGAGAACAGGCGGACTTTTTGAGAAACTTGATGCTTGATCTAGTCGCTGGCAACGAAACGGCCCGTTACGCGATCGATCGACTCCGCATCGGGCTAGACCTTCTCGACGGCCGCACCCGCGAATAAGCAGTTTTGCAGAGGTTCGATCGTTCTACGGGGAGCGACCCCTCGCGGGTAACTCGAAGAGATCGAGCTTCCTGCCATTAATCGATTCTAAGCAACCTTGCACACCGTCGGCTCTGGAAGTCTTTCGCCAGTTGCTTCATAAGCGATGATTAAAGACTCCAACGCTTCGATCCCATTAGCAACCGCAGACTCGTAAGTGTCACCATGAGTCCGCCAGCACTGCCTCGGAAAATCAGGAAACCCGACCAAAAAACAGTCGTCCTCATCAGACCATTGAATCATCATCGGATACTTCAATTTCACCGTTATTCACCGATCGCTCTCTTCAGCGTCTCCACGAATTCAGGGTAAGAAACGGCCGCAGCTTCGGCGCGATGAATCGTGGTCGTGCCCTGGGCGTTGAGCGCGGCGATCGCTAAACTCATGGCAATCCGATGATCGGTAAAGCTGTCTACTTCGGTTCCGGTTAGGGATCTTTCGCCAACAATTTCCATGCCGTCGGGCAGTTCGGTAATGCTGGCTCCCATCAAATTGAGTTGAGTGGCCATGACGGAGATGCGATCGCTCTCTTTGACGCGCAGTTCTTCAGCATCGCGGATGACAGTCGTTCCCTTGGCAAACGTGGCAGCGACAGCCAAAATCGGGATTTCGTCAATCAAACGAGGAATCAAGTCCCCGGCGATCGTGCAGCCTTTTAATGAACTGTGACGCACCCGCAAATCTGCCACAGGTTCCCCCGCCACTTCGCGCTGATTTTCGAGAGTGATGTCTGCACCCATCTGTTCCAAGGCTTCCAAAATTCCGGTGCGAGTCGGATTCACGCCCACATTCTCGATCGTCAACTCAGAACCGGGCACGATCGCCGCCGCCACTAGCCAAAACGCCGCAGAACTGATGTCACCGGGAACGATCACCATTTGTCCCTTGAGTCGAGCCTGTCCCGTCACGGTCACACTGTTGGTATCTGGATCGACGCTGAGATCTGCGCCAAACGATCGCAGCATTCGTTCGCTGTGGTCACGAGACAGGGCCGGTTCCGTTACGGTCGTTTGGCCCTCGGTCATCAGCCCCGCCAAGAGAATGCAGGATTTGACCTGAGCAGAGGCGATCGGAGAATGATAGTGAATCGGCTTTAACGCCTGTCCTCGAATCGCCAACGGTGCCAGAGAATCGTCTTTGCGGCCCCAAATCTGGGCACCCATTTGCTGAAGCGGTTTGACCACGCGAGACATGGGGCGCGATCGAATCGAAGCATCGCCCGTCACCGTAAAAAAACGCCCCGGTTGAGCGGCCAAAATCCCTAACATCAGGCGAGTCGTCGTCCCAGAATTGCCCGTATCCAACACATTCAAAGGTTCTTGTAGGTTGCCTGATCCAACGCCTCTAACCCGCACTTCATCAGAATTGAGATCCGAAATCTCTGCCCCCATCGCCCGAAAGCAACTTGCCGTACTGCGCGGATCTTCTCCCAACAGCAATCCCTGAATGATCGTTTCCCCTTCAGCCAGCGCGCCCAACATCAACGATCGATGAGAAATCGACTTATCGCCCGGAATGCGAATTCTCCCTTGTAATGGTTGACCAGAGCGCGATCGGTGAATCATCAAATTATGCTGTTCGTCTGTAATTTTAAGCGCGATCGCGGTAGGAGTGACCATAAGAATCAGCTAGACTGGGCATCGGATTGCGTTGTTATCGTACCGCTTTCTGAAAAGTTTTGAATGAGATCACGTCCCACTCCTCACTCCTCACCTCATGCTGACCCATCACCGCAAACCCGTTCACCTCTCGATCGTTTCGACGGACTTGCCCGTATGGACAGATATACAGACGATCGGCACCCTCTATCAAAAAGACCAAGAACGCTTTCACGTTTTGCTAACTGAGCCGAGAGTTTTGGAGTCGAGAGAAATTCGACACGACGCTTTTGCAAATCGGGCGTTAGAAAATCCTCAACTCGTTGCGCCTCCCATGCCGACCCCTCGTTTGCTGTGGCTCGAAATTTCGCCCTATCGCGTCACAATGACCATGCAGGGAGACGGCAAACTGAGTTATCGCCACCTGTGGGAGCGTGGAGTTTATGGGATGACTCGCTATTGGCTTCAAGGTAGTCAAATTAGACAGGGCAGTCAGATCAAGCTCCGCAACTATACCCGCAGTCTGCATCTGGATGGCTATCCTATCCCTGAGCAGTTGAGATTGGAATATGAGCTTTGGGCCGACCAGACTCAGCTAGGGTGCTACGTGCTGAACTTGGAAATTGACAACGATGGAGACGGCTGAATTTTAGACGGGAATTGATGAAGTTCTTTGGCTGCGTTTTCTGAATCTCTTGCGCCTCACCTCCCCAATTCTGAGGGATTTTAAGACAAGGATTCCTGAGCGAATTCACATTAAAAAAGCTAGAAGCCGCGAGGAAGTTCCCATTACTTCTAGCTTTAAATAATGAACAGTAGATTTGTTGGATTTAGAACGTGAACGTCGCTCTCACCGTACCGATCACCACATCTTCGTTATCGCTATTGTGATCGGGAGCCGTTAACCAAACCACTCCAGGCGTGATCGCAATGTTGTCGTTAAGTCGGTATTGGTAAAAGCCTTCGATGTGCAGCGAGGTGTCACGATCGCGCGCAAATCCCCCACTCGCCGACGTAACTTTGGGTTCTTGACCGACGATGATTCCGGCCAGGTTGCCTTTTTTGCCCAAATCAGGGAGCGCCAAACCGACTTGCCAGTTCCAGATATCAAAGTCGCCTCTGAGTCCAGAAAGAGTACGAGCGTTGGTGTAGCCCACAGAACCGTTCAATACAAACTGCGGACTGAGTTGAAAGGAAGCACTCACCCCATAGGCGTTGGCTGACGTTGGGAGTCCGGTGGCTTCTCTAAAGTTTGCCAAGGTGCTGCCGACGCTGCCGTTTGCACTGAAGTCGTTGTTGTAAGCGTGAATGTAAGTCAATCCGACCCCCAGTTTTTCGCTGGGCTTAAAGGTGAGTTGCGCGATCGCTCCATACGCCCCATTAAATAAACCTGACCCACTGGTAGGAGTAGCCGGATCGTTTGCCAAGTAGCCCAAGCTGAGTTCTAATTGCTCACCAAAGGCGTGTCTGATGCCTAATCCCGCTCCGTTTACCAGGTAGTAAATGGAATTGCGAGAGCCAAAATGGGTCAAAGCGCCCGTCGCGCCATCTCCGTCTAAAAAGGGATTGAGGGTATCTGTAAAGTCGTCGATCGCCCCTGCATTGGCTTCGATCGTAACGGTGGTTTTTTCGCCCAGCGGGAACTGATACAACAGGGCATCCACTCCCACTTCGTTGTTGCCTTCTCCAGCAAAACGGAAGCTGCCTTCGCGGGTGAGCAGGTCGCCATTGTCTCTTGCGGCGGGTAATGCGGCCAAATTGCTGGCTTGCAGTCGCGTTCTCAGCAGATCTTTGCCCGTGAAGCTGGTGTCAAAGTTTAAGCGGACGCGATCGCCCAAAATCGTATTCTTTGAGACTTCTCGACCGTTAATCGTCTCGCCACTAGCAACGCCTGCAATGCCAATGACCACTTCCCCGTTGAGCTTGGTGGTGGTCGAAAACTGTTGCTTTTCTAACGTGGTCGTTCTGGCTTCGAGCGCATCGACTCGACCTCGCAAGGTCGCCAATTCAGCAGCAAATTCTTCTTGGAGTTTTTGCAAAGTCGCCAGGTCTTCTTTTTTGACCAGATCGGCGGTAGAGGCAGCGATTAGCTCATTGACGCGATCGAGACACGCATTCACCCCAGCCGCAAATTCGTAACGAGTCAGGGCCCGATTGCCGCGATAGGTTTTGTCAGGGTAGCCCGCAATACAGCCATAGCGCTCAACCAGGGATTGCAACGCCTGAAACGCCCAATCCGTCGGACGCACATCTGACAGTTGAGAAACGGAGGTCACTTGAGAAAGGGCAGTCGGTTCGCTCTGACTCAATTCGGCAACAGAGGATTGAACATTGCTACCAGGTGACTGACTCTGAGCCGCCGCACTAGAGGCAACCGTCAAGCTGGCGACCAAAACAAGCGGATTGAGCCACAAAGCTTGAGAGAAAATTTTTGACATATTCATCCTAGGCTCACACCAATTTAACTTTTTAGGACAACGCTCTACCCGCAAAATCGCAGTCTGACAGGCAGAATATAATAATGATAACCATTATCACCTAGAGTATTCTACAAGCGCTCGTCTCTAATTGTCTTATTACGGTTCAGATAAGGTTGTCAAGGTTTTTGCAATTCATTCTCAAATAGCTGACATCACTTTGCTGAGTTCTACTGAAAAGTTAGACACGGAAGATTGAGAGATTAAGAAGAATGCCAAAAATAAGGCGCTAAAACCCCCTGGGGGGTATTGACAGAATTCTCATCAATATTGCTCTTAACCAGGATTTGTTGCAGAAAGGTTTTTCCATTTCGTTGGTTAAAGCTTCAGATTCACGTTAATCACAGAGAATTATCCCTGGAAGGCATATTGATGCGGAGCGAGAAAGTTGGAGGAAGTCTAAGTCACATCAGGTTCAGGGGGTCGATATCGATCGTGAGACTGACATTAGACCCACAGAGCGATCGCAGTTCGTCTAGATCGGGCATGATGGGGGCGACGGTCTGAGAAAATTTCAGCAAAATTCGCCAGCGATAGCGTCCGGCAACTCTGAGAATAGTAGCGGGGGCTGGCCCCAAAAGTTCGTAGTCTTGCGATCGCGATAGGGTTTGGGCAACTCGTTCGGCTGCTTTTTGCACGACCGCGGGATTCATCGCACTAAAGCGCAACAGCGCCAGTTTGCCATAGGGAGGATAGTTGAGGGTCGATCGCTGCTCCAGTTCGGAGGTGACAAACGGTTCGTATTCATGACGCTGTACCGCTCCGATCACGGGATGTTCGGGCGCGTAGGTTTGCAAGATCACTCGTCCAGGTTCGTCGCCTCGTCCGGCTCGTCCGGCTACCTGTAACAACGTTTGAAAGGCTCGCTCGCTGGCTCGAAAGTCTTGCAGATTGAGTAATCCGTCAGCAGCAATAATGCCTACTAGCGTGACTTGCGGTAGATCAATGCCTTTAGTAAGCATTTGAGTCCCGACTAGAAGATCGGCTTCTCCTTGAGCAAATTTGGTTAGCAGGGCCCGATGCGCGCCTTTGTTGCGAGTGGTATCGCTGTCAAATCGGATGACTCTAATGTCTGGAAACTGCCGCACCAACGCTTGAGCGACTTTTTGAGTGCCGCTGCCAAAATTTTTGAAGTAGGGAGATCCACAGTCTGGGCAGGCTGACGGCTGAGAAGCGACATGATTGCAATAGTGACAGCGTAAAAGCGGCCGCGCCTCAGCGTGAACGTGGTGGTATGAAAGCGACACATCGCAGTTGGGACAATCCATCACATAGCCACAGCTTCGACAAGAAACAAAGGTACTGTGGCCGCGCCGATGAATAAAGAGTAAGCCCTGCTGTCCGGTTTCCTGAAGCTGACTTAGAGCGGTTTGCAGCGATCGACTAAAGATAGAGCCATTTCGCTCCCGCAGTTCTTGACGCATATCGACGACTTCGATCGCAGGCATGGGTCGATCGTAAACACGCTTGGGTAAAGACAGATAGCGAGAATTAGCGGCTTGCGATAACCCTTTGGCCATAACCCAGGATTCTAGAGAGGGCGTGGCTGAACCCAAAATCAACGGACAGTTTTCTAGCTGGGCGCGCCATTGGGCAACCGTTCGAGCGTGGTAACAGGGAGCGGGCTGGTCTTGTTTGAAGCTGGAGTCATGTTCTTCGTCCAGAATGATCAGGCTCAACTTAGGAAGCGGGGCGAAAATTGCAGAACGGGTGCCGATCGCCACTTGAGGGTTGCCTGTGAGCATTTGTCGCCAGGTGTCATAGCGTTCTCCTTCGGACAATCCACTGTGATAGACGCAGACTTGATCGCCAAATCTGGCTCGAAAGCGATCGGTCAGTTGGGGAGTCAGCCCAATCTCAGGCACCAGAACCAAAGCCGATTCTCCTCGCTCTAGAATGGGGGCGATCGCTTGCAGGTAGACTTCTGTTTTCCCTGATCCGGTCACTCCATGCAGCAAAATTTCGGTAAATTCTTGACACTGCTGAATCTGTTGGAGAACGGTGATTTGATCAGAGGTTAGGGATCGCGATCGGTCTTCATCGCTCAAGATGCCGCGATCGGTTCTCAAAACTTCTCTGGGCTGGATGACTAAATAGCCTTTGCGCTCCAGCGTTTTTAGCACCGAGGAACTGACGTGACACTGTTGCAAAAATTCATTGAGCCAGGCCTCACCCCCCTGTCGCTTGAGTAGGTCTAAAATCTCGCTTTGGCGGGGAGTCAGTTCACAACTATCTTCGGCGACGAGGGTGACCGCCTGTTTTAGCTTAGGACGCACTGCGCTCGGAGGCAGCAAATAGCTTTCGACCAGCCCTTTTTTGAGCAGTTCTTGTAATCCTCGACTCGCGCCAGACACCTGCCGTTGGAGATGTACCCAGGAATAGTCGCCTGTCTTACTGTCGTTGAGCAAGTCTAAAATCTGCTGTGCGGTTCCGGTCAGCATTCCTGCATTGGCTTCTCTGACTCGGCGAATTCTACGCTGCGATCGCATCAACAACCCCGGCGGCAGGGCCACTTTGACGACCTGCATCAGCGAGGTGTGATAGTAATGTGCGACGCGATCGAGCAGTTGCCAGTAGGTCGGCGCAAAAAACCCTGGACTGACGATCGACTCCACAGTGCGAATTTGGGCCGCGTCAAGATCAGGCGGAGTGGTTAAGAGTCGAATCGCGATCGCCCCCACCTGTTGAGGCCCAAAAGGCACGCTCAAGATGTCACCCGTTTGTACTGAGAGGTCGATCGGCAGCCGATAGGTATAGAGTCCTTGCGCTCCGGGACAATCGACTAGCACCTCAACCCAGCGATCGGGGCAATAAGTTCCTTCAGATTCAGCCAATACTAAAAGCGGTGCGGGATTAGACATAACCGATCATCCGATGCAGAGGGCGCTAATTCGTCAGTCACTAGTGATAGAAAAACTTAACAGGCTCAAATTCAGGGTTCTCCAAGAGGCGTTATTTAAGCTGCCACGTCTGGGGAAAAATCGCAGGAAGTAGTTCAAACGATCTCCTTAATTTTAGCGAGTGTATTGGTAGAGTCAGGGGCGCTTTACCTCTCTTCAGCCCAAGAGATGATAAGACTACCAGATAAATTCAAAAAATAACCATCGGATTTTCCCACTATCGGTAGAGATGTAAACCCGATCGGGTATGAGAGTCTGTTATGACAGCCAAAAGCAGATTCCTCTTCTCAATTATTTTGTTGTGAAGACTACAGAAACTTAGGTGATCGTTGCTGAGATCTCTTGCAGATTACCTATCGTGCGATCGCTGGTTTCTGTCTTCTACAAAAGGTTGGTTTAGGCTGCGTCGGCGGCAGAATTTTCTAACCTTTGTTAGGGTATTCATACCGTTCCTGAAACGAAAGCTGTAAATGGTTTCAAGCGACCAAGTTTAGAGTATCACTGACTTCAAAATCTTAATTCTGGGAGGACATTTGAAGCCAATTTCAACTTATTTGAAGACAGGACTCTTCATTTTCTTCACTTTCTTCAGATAGAACCTTTGCTGTTCGATCGCTCCAAATTGGCTCCCAATCTCAGTCGTTATTTGAGTTTTTTCGGGATGTCGTCTCCGCACTTTAAGCGCCTGAATCTCTGTTCAAGCGGTCTGAAGTTGCCCCTTCAAGTATTCAGTAAACCCCCCATTGATATTGCATTCTTATGAACGAACAAAGCAACAGTTCTAACACAGGAATCCTCTCTGATCGTGAGTTGGACTTTGCAATGGACGTGACTGAGTTAGATTCAGTTGACTCCCTACAAATGGAAGGAGATGCTGACTTTTCTGGTGCGCCTATTGTCGAAATTGAAGAACCGGATCTTTCGGAGTTAGATGAGGTTGCCGAAATTATCGGAGAAGAACCCGCTTCTGAGGAAACCGAAATTGATCAAATTGCCAGCGCTCGATCGTCAGGATACAGCAAGACGATCGCGGATGATGCGGTGGGCGCTTTTTTCAAAGAGATGGCCCGCTATCCGCTTCTTAAAGCAGACGAAGAAGTGGAACTGGCCCGACGGGTGCAGTATCTGGTCGAGATTGAGGAAGTGCAGCGCCATCTTTATCAAGATTTGGGGCGGATTCCAACCAAGCACGACATTGCTACAAAGGTGGGGCTGACCGAACGGCAGCTAGACCATCGCCTTCATCGCAGTCGGGTCGCCAAACGTAAGATGATCCGATCGAACCTGCGGCTGGTGGTGTCGATCGCCAAGCGTTATTTGAACCGTGGTGTCCCGTTTCTAGATCTGATTCAAGAAGGTGCTTTGGGGCTAAATCGGGCGACTGAAAAGTTTGATCCCGATAAGGGCTATAAGTTTTCGACCTACGCTTATTGGTGGATTCGTCAGGGGATCACACGCACGATCGCCAACGATGCCCGCACGATTCGCCTGCCGATTCACATCGTCGAAAAGTTGAACAAGCTGAAGAAGGCTCACCGTGAATTAAAGCGGGAACTGAGCCGCAATCCGACCGAGGCAGAACTGGCGCGATCGCTAGAGTTGACCGTTGAGCAGTTACAGCATCTTCAACAGGTGCGTCGTCAGTCGCTCTCGCTCAATCATCGGGTCGGCAAAGGGGAAGACACAGAGCTAATGGATCTGCTGGAGGACGGCGATACTCAATCTCCGGAGTCTCAAATGAGCGAGACGATGCTGCGGCAAGAGATCTGGGATGTTTTGGGTAATGTGCTGACTCAACGTGAAAAGGACATCATTTCTCTACGCTATGGGCTGACGACGAGTAAGCCTTGCACGCTAGAAGAAGTGGGCGGCATGTTTAATTTGTCACGGGAGCGGGTGCGGCAAATCCAAAGCAAGGCGATGCGGAAACTGCGGCGGCCCCAGATTGCAGAACGGCTTAAGGGATGGTTGGGATGAGGGATGAGGGATGAGGGATGAGAAAGAACTAAAACTGCACTATCCTTTGTCCTTCGTCTCTTGTGTCATTAGAAGAACTTGAGTTTTATGGGATGAATTCGCTCTCAACTGAAAGGTTGGGCTACGAAGTGATGGCGCTTTGAGAATTTTTCTCTGTTGCTCCACTTCAGAGCTTGATCGTTGCGGTTCAAAACAGAAATATTGCAGTTCAAAACTCGATCGTTGCAGTTCAAAACAGAACCATTGCAGCTCAGAACTCGATCGTTGCGGTTCAAAACAGAAACATTGCAGTTCAAAACTCGATCGTTCCGCTTTGTAAACTGTTCGTTCCATAATCGACTGACAACACTGACAACAATGGAGGCTTAAGCGCTGTATCAGTCAACCAGATTTTCTAAAGTACATTTAGAATTCAAAGCGTTTCTGAAGTAATGTGAGCAGAGCGCTTTCGTTTTGGATTCAACTCAAAATTATTCATGTCAGACACAAGCTCTTTTACGATTCGATCGGCTAATTCTACCGATGTCCCGGCAATTTTCTCGCTGATTCGAGCGCTGGCAGACTACGAAAACCTGTCTGATGCGGTCACGGGCAATTCTGAAATGCTGGCAGAACATTTATTTGGATCTCGACCTTGTGTAGAAGCGATCGTTGCCCAATCTTCGGAGCAAATTATCGGCTTTGCGCTGTTTTTTCCCAACTATTCCACGTTCTTGACAAAGCCGGGATTGTATCTAGAAGACCTGTTTGTTTTGCCAGACTATCGAGGCAAGGGAATTGGGAAAGCGCTGCTGTCTCATCTCGCTCAGTTAGCAATCTCTCGTGATTATGGGCGATTGGAATGGAGCGTCTTGGACTGGAACGAACCCTCGATCGCCTTTTATCAGCGCATGGGTGCCACAGTTCTTCCAGACTGGCGAATCTGTCGAGTCACAGGGGAAGCGATCGCCAAAATGGCCAACGAGAATCCTTAAGAGACTCCGACTAATTTAATTTTCAGGCCCCCTGTCCTGTAGAACCAGAGAATCGGGAGTTTTGGGAGGAAGCGATCGTGGCAATTTGGGTAAACGAACAAGTCGATCCGGGTGGACTGCTCTACGCATGTATTGCTTGCTGTGACGAAACTCAAGCCCAGCAGTGTCACCAATCTTTTGAAGAAAATCTGACCGACACACAAAAAGCGACAGGCTGGACGGCTCGAATTCGCATCGTCGAGTCCTGGGACGAAGTGCCCGTCAACGCCCTCAAATTAGATTGAGTCAAATCGATTGAGTCAAAAAATTCTCTCTGCGCCATTCTCTGAGATCTCTTAACTTATAGAGAAGTTTTCAGAGGATTTGTCATGTACGTACTCATCGGGGGCGCAGGCTTGATTGGGCTGAGTTTGGCACAAAAGCTAGTCGAGCTAGGACACACGATCGCCCTGATTGACATTGATCCCGCCGCCTGTCGGTATGCTCGCGAACAACTGGGCGTAATGGCATTTGAGGGCAGTGCCGTTTCAACCGAGGTGCTGATCGAAGCGGGAATTCGCAAAGCCGACGCGCTGGCCGCCGTGTTGCGAGACGATGCGCTCAATCTGGCAATGGTGACGCTTTCTAGACATTACGGAGTGCCTCACATTTTGGTGAGAATGCGCCATCGAGACTTTGCAGAGCCTTATCGCTTTGCAGGAGCGACCCATGTGATCAACGCGATCGACCTCGCCGTTTCCACAATGGTCAACGTCATCGAATATCCCGAAGTCGAGTCGATGATGCACTTTGAGCAAGGTCAGATCGAAGTCGTCAAACTTGCCATCTCCGCAAACTGCAATGTGGTCGGTCGCAGTCTCGCCGAAGTCGCCCAAGATCCCAAGTTTCCCACAGGTTCGCTAATCATCGGCTACCAACCCCAAGCGCACATGGACTTAATGATCCCCAACGGCAGTACAGTTTTAGACCCCGAATCGACGGTGCTAATCGCCACCAAACCAGGAGCCATGCACGAGATTATCAACTTCATTCAAAAATGCGTTTAGCATCCATTTGATGGAGTTTTTTCGCTCCGTTTTAGTCGCCTTCAGCCCCCTAGATCCCCCAAAATTGGAGGACTTTGAACCTTGGCAATTTCTTTGAATCTTGAAAACTTTGAATGTTGAAAATTCTCTTCTCAACTCTCAAAGTCCCCAGAATTGCGGGATTTAGGGGGCTACCGGGATCTATAACCGAAGCGAACAATTTCATCGAGGCCAGGTATATTTGACCGTCTTCGAGTAGATTTAATCGTCTTCTAGCGTCAAGAGTTGTTCATCGATCGCCTTCAACCTCGATCGCACCACTTCTTCTGAAAGGATTCGCTTGCGAAGGGCATCATTGAGCGCATTTTTCTCAGCGAGCAACAATCGACGGCGCACGGCTTCAAATCGAGTACTTGTCTCCAAATTGGAGAATTTATCCTCACGACGATTATAAAAGTCACGGAGCGATCGTTCTGCCGCCGCCACTTTGACCTGATAGCCCGATCGCATCTCTTCGTAAATCGATTTGGGCAAAACGCCGCCTTTGAGCAAGGTATCTAATTCTTCTTGCGCGGCTTTTGAGGTCATTAGTTGAGACTGCAATCCCTCGATCCACTGCTGAGACTCAGACGTGTGAGACAACTTTAATCGCCGTACCAGCCACGGCAAACTAACTCCCTGCCCGACCAGTGAGAGCAAAACAGTACCAAAGACGATCGCGATCAAAAATTCACGTCCCACCAGAGAAGATGGCAAACTCAGAGCCAGCGCCATTGAGAGCGATCCTTTGATGTTGCCCAAAAACAAAACGTGCTGCCAGCGAAAGGGAATGGGGCGATCAAACTTTCCGACCACCGCCAACATCGAATACACCGAGAGAAACCGTCCCGTCTGATACGCAAGGACTGCCAAAAGAACCGCAGGCAGCGTCCTCCCCAGAGTCGGCAAATCGATTTCTAGCCCAATCAGCAAAAAGATAAAGGTATTGACCCCAAATCCGGCATACTCCCAGAAGCTCAAAACCGTCACTCGACTGGAGGCGGACACACTGCGAGACAGTTCCAAATTGCCGATCAGCAAGCCTGCAATCACGACCGCAACGACTCCAGACACCCCCAAAAATTGACCAATTTGAAAAGCACTCAGCGCGATCGCCACTGTCAACAAAATGCTGCTTAAAGGGTCATCTTCTGACCGAACATACAGCCCAATTCCCAGATATCCGAGAACGATCCCCACGGCTAACCCACCAACAAGGACGATCGCCAGTTCCCTAAGTCCTTCGATCGCCGTGACGCTGCCCGTATTGTTGAACTTAAGGATCAGCCCAAAAATCACTAGCGCAATCCCGTCGTTAAACAGACTTTCGCCTTCGACGATCGTGATCAACCGCGACGGCACCGACACTTCTTTAAAGACCGCAATTACAGAAACCGTGTCAGTAATCGCCAAAATCACCCCCACCAACAGCGCTGGAATCCACTCCAGACTCAGCCCATATTTCAGCCCGATCGCCGTCACCCCGCAAGAAATCACGACACCGGGGCCAGCCAGCATCAAAATCGGCTTGAGAGTACTTCGCAAACGGCTGATATCCGTGTTGATCGCCGCCTCAAACAACAGAATTGGCAGAAATAAATTAATGATTAGCGAAGAATCCAGTCCAATCCGACGCGGAAGCCACTCAGCGATCGCCAGTCCCGCTACAACCAACCCTGTTACATAGGGCACCCGTAACCGTCGAGACAACAACGCCACGATCGTCGCCACCAGCAGCAACACAATCAGCACCGTCACCAACTCAGAAAATTGCCCCTGATCACTGCCGACGATCGCCATCACTTGTCTCATACACCTCATCTCCTACCTAACGGTTCGGTCTCCCTGTCAAAAATCCCTAACACAGACCCCCTATTCTGCAATCCGTTTCTTAAACTAAACTGAGCAGAGGTTTACCCATGACCTCTTGATCAGAATTCTTGCGCTTAAGGAATAAATTCAGTGAGTCCAGACCTCCTAACTCTCCCTACTGTTGCTCCAGTCGCTGCTTCCAGCCCTTTCTCTTCGGCTGAGTTTGATGAGTATGTGATGTCAACCTACGGACGCTTCTCACTGACTTTAGAGCGCGGGGCAGGCTGTCGCGTCTGGGACGATCAGGGGCGTGAATACCTCGATTTTGTCGCTGGGATCGCCACCTGTACGCTAGGTCATGCCCATCCTGCAATGGTTGCTGCGGTCACTCAGCAGATCCAAACGCTACACCACGTCTCAAACCTGTACTACATTCCTCAACAAGGAGCGCTGGCCAAATGGCTGGTCGAGCATTCCTGCGCCGATCGTGCCTTTTTCTGCAATTCGGGGGCCGAAGCGAATGAAGGGGCGATCAAGCTGGCTCGTAAATACGCTCACACGGTTCTCAACATTGAGAATCCCATTATCCTAACGGCTCACGCCAGCTTCCACGGTCGCACCCTCGCCACCATCACCGCCACAGGTCAGCCCAAGTATCAGCAAAACTTTAGTCCTCTAGTGCCCGGCTTCCAATATGTCCCCTACAACGACATTGCCGCGCTGGAAGCCACGATCGCGCAACTGGATCAGGGCGATCGTCAAGTCGCTGCCATCTTACTCGAAGGGCTTCAAGGAGAAGGTGGCGTGCGTCCGGGTGATCTCGACTACTTTAAGCGGATTCGCCAAATTTGTGACGAGACGGGCATTTTGCTCATCCTGGACGAGGTACAGGTCGGCATGGGCCGCACGGGACAACTCTGGGGCTACGAAAATTTGGGCATTGAGCCAGATATTTTCACCGCGGCAAAAGGACTGGGTGGAGGAATCCCGATCGGGGCAATGCTCTGCAAATCTTTCTGTGATGTCTTTAAACCTGGAGATCACGCCAGCACCTTTGGGGGCAATCCGTTTGTCTGTGCTGTCGCGTTGTCGGTGTGTGAAACGATCGAACAAGAAAATCTGTTAAAGAACGCTGAGTATCGAGGCGGACAATTGCGTTTAGGATTGCAAAAGATCGCCAAAAAGTTTCCCACTCTGATTCAAGAAGTGCGCGGCTGGGGATTGATCAACGGGTTAGAACTGAGTGCGGATGCATCATTTACGTCGATCGAGGTGGTCAAAGCAGCGATGAATGAAGGCGTTCTTCTAGTTCCGGCGGGCCCCCAGGTGGTGCGATTTGTGCCTCCGTTGATTGTGACGGCTGAGGAGATTTATCTGGCGCTGCGATCGCTCGATCAAGCCTTCACCGCCCTGACCAAAGCCTGATTTTCTGCAATCCCTTTCACAGCGGGAAAGAACCTGTATAGAATAAGGGACTGTACCCAACCCATCCTACGAACTCGGAGCCAAACAATGTCACGTAAATGCCAACTGACGGGCAAGACTGCCAATAATGGAATGGCGGTTTCTCACTCTCACCGTCGCACCAAAAAGCTGCAAGAAGCCAATTTGCAGTCTAAGAGAGTCTGGTGGCAAGAAGGCAATCGCTGGGTCAAACTGCGCCTTTCGACCAAAGCCATCAAAACGCTTGAGCGCAAGAGTCTCAGTGCTTTTGCTAAAGAAGCCGGGATTGATTTGAGCCGTCTGTAGGGCTTGCAACAGTGCTTGCAACCATTTTATTTTCCTGACTCTGGGGTGGATGAAGTACGTCTGCCCCAGTTTTGATCTATCTATGGCGCTTGACGGGTAGGTTTAGGGCAAAGTCAACCTGTTTGCCTACCGTTCAAAGTAGTTATCTTGTCCAAAATCTATGATTTAACTCAGAAAACTCAATATAGTTAGGACTTCTGCTTAGGATTGGTCAAGATTTTGTTAAGTCAACCCAATTTCTACGGATTCCAAGCTTTTTTTCGTTCAGTTGATCGCTATTTCAAAGCACCTGGGTAATATTGTTCCAACAACCGTAATCCGCTGATCGACTTAAAATAAAATTCAATCCGAGTATGATATTGGCGAGAGCGACTGCTTGATCATGAAAAATTCATCGATTTTGACCTCTTTTCTCCACATCCACTGATTATCTACTGACTGACAATTTCCGTAACTTGCCGGATAGTCAAGCTTTTCTCTAGCAGGTCGCTCACGTAAGTTTCCCGTTGACGATGAGGTTGAGTTATTAAGACAGTAAGAAGATAAGTCCACCAATGTAGAGTTTTGATGAACTCACCGATCGCCCCTTGACTAGATAGCGGGGCAATGTCTGACCATACTGACAGTGCGATCAAATTACTGATTGCTTTACTGATTACTGAATTTTTTTCTTTGACTGTGCGTGCCATCTACTGCTCCGTTCTAACGAGACTCTTTGCATCCGACCCTTTTTCTTTCTGCCACAACTAGCAGCTATGTCAAACCGTAAACTCGCTAAGGCAATCCAGGGGCCATTTCGCCAGATCTGGAAGCTCTACCAATCCCTCACCAAACGGGTGATCCTGGGATACATCCGCACCGCATTGATGACCCAACGTAGGACGCGATCGGCTGCGGGCTTTATTTTGCCAACGACTGTTTTGCTGATTTTGGTGGTGACGCTAACGGTGGGGGCCCTGACCCTTCGGGCTTTTAACCGCAATACCCAGGTGATCGGGCAAAGTCAACAGCGCGTGATCTACAACGCCGCCACGCCAGCGATCGATCGGGCCCGTGCCAAAATCGAGTTTCTGTTTGACCCTAGCAAAGACACACGCTATCCCGGTGGGGTGCCGTCCGAGTCCACGCTGTTGGGGATGATGCTCAATGATGGTCAGCCGCTGCCGGGGGGCGGTAGTGTGACTACTCTACGGGTTCGCCCAGTTGGGGGAGCAGTTACTGATGCTTTTGATCCTTACCAGTTGCCAGATGAGGAGCGAGTTGACATCAATCGCGACGGTAGAAATGACAACGCCTGGTCTTTTCGTACCGATACCAATGGAGACGGTAGGGCTGATGCGACGGTCATCTACTCAGTCATCTTTAGCAGTCCGACCGACACGGCAAACCAGGCTAACCCTGCGAGTCAAGCAGACCCCAACGAACTGCTGCTTCGTTTAAGTGACCAGGAAAAAGCCAGAAGCTTGTGGATTCGGCAGGGGCCACTCAGTAACGAAACAAGGGCGCAGAATTGCAACTTTAATACAGGCACCAAATCAGGTTTGCGAGGCTGGTTTGATGACAGGTCAAATACGTCAATTTTGAAGAAAAACTTTCAGGTTGATGCTTTTGTCGTCCCTGATAACCCTAATGCAACGGCTGTCACTTTAGAATTTCAGCAAGATCGCCAGCTAAACCGGGGCAACAAGTGGGGAGCCTGGTTCCGCAACGACTTGGAAGTTTATCCAGGTGCCCCCTTTAACTGGAATGGGGCAATGCACACTGAGGGGAGTCTGGTGATCGGTGGAGACAACAACTTCAACGCGCATCTCATTAGCTCTCCTGCATCTTGTTTATTTACGCCCGATGCATCTGAGATCACCGTCACCAACATTACTCCGACTGCGGAGCAACCAAATCGTGACTTCCTGGGGTTGGTGGCTTCTGGTCGCGTAACGGATACTGCTGGCAGCGGCAGTTCAACAGTTTATCTTCCTACTGCCAATCCGACTGGCGTAACGCTAAATACGGCATCAGATGGAGTGGGCAACGGAGTCGCTAGTCCCATCCAAATCTCGATCGATCCAGCGCTCATTCTGACTGAAGACGGTTATCAGGTCAGACCGGGGCAAGGCAGCAGAAACAATCGGGAAGGAAACCGCAACGACTGGGCAAGAGTTGAGGCAACGTTCCCGCAGCGACTTCGTACAGACCCGCAGGTTGCGCCCTATGTGGATGACTTGTATCGGGCAGACGATCGCTGGGGCCCTAAACCCAGATATGACTCAAAAGAAGAAAATAGGATTACTGCTCCTTTGAGGATGGGTGAGCCGATTGTTGGCAAGCCTGAGTTAACTTCGAGCGCTTCTTCAAATCCAAACCAACCTGCTGAAGGAGTCGGGCTGGATGGCTATTGGGAGCGGCGCGCCCGCAATGAAGGGATGCGTATCCTCGTCGGTGAGCGATTGGAGCTAGGCAACGTCAACACATGGGTCACTCCGCGATATGACACTGCTGATAACGTAATTAATGCGGCTACCGAGCGAGAAGGTGATCCGCTGATTCCGCCAACTGTCATTCCTTACCCAGCGACACCCGCAACCGGAGCAAGTGGTGTCCGTCACATCGATCTGCAGCGTCGCACCTTGAGAGATAACGTGTCTGCTGTGCAAGCGACTGCTGTCTATCACTCAGATAGAACTTTGAATGAAGGGAATCCTGATTTCCCGATCGCTTGTCTTGCCAGCACGGTTCACCCCGGAACGCTGACGACGCTGCGCCAGTCGGTTAATTTCTTGCCCACCTTGTTTGCGTCAGGTGTAACCGGAACGACGATCGGCGGCGCAACCGACCCAATGCTAATGACCGACTTCTTTACGGGTCGGGGCACCAACGGCTGGGAGTTTCTGCCTCCTGGCTCGGCAAGTGACACCAGTACGTTAGGTCAAAGTGCTGCAACCTTTGTAAGAGATGTTAGTAATCCGAGCAGTGCTTTGAGAATCGCGCTGACCAACCTAGCAAACTTTGCTGGCGACCCGGATGGCGCTTACCCACCCAGACAAGAGGCTGCTGGAAGTTCGATCATTCACCCCTACCCAGCCCTGACTATGTGGGGGAACTACTCTAACTTGCGGCGAGTTCTCCAGAGGCTTGAAGCTGGGACTACATACGCAGATTTGAGCATCGCTGACAAGACCTATTTGCAGACGGCTGCTTGTACGGTGGGTATGTTGGCCTACAACATTGAGCAGATTCGCAGATTTGACCCCGCTAACCCAGCCAACGACGTTAAGTACAACTTTGGGCTGACAGGAGTCACATCCGATGCCAGCAAGAACGTCATGTATGAGTTGGCAGAAACCATTGAGAATCTGATGCAGACCAACGATGCCACCAGATCCTTTATCGGCGTTTTGCCACGCGGTCAATTGGCATCTTATGGGTACAATCCTGCTGCGACAGACGCGCAGTTCAGCCAAAATAATTGGAATGCAAAAGACTACTACAATGTCCCGCCAGAGGCTTGGGTCGGGGCAATCAGACAAGCTCGTCTAAGAGCAGGCATAGACATCACCAAAGATCCTGTGGTGCGGATGGCTGAATTAATCATGCTCAAGTATCAGATTCGCCGCGATCGTACCTTTGGGTTTCGACCATCGCCCATATTCGGTGAATACATCTTCAACCGGACTGAGAATCCAATTAGTTCTAGTTCTACTAGCCTGTTCATGTTCCCATCCGCTTGTGACCCTGACGAATTTACTTTCGCCCCCACAAGTCGCGGCATTCCCTCATCCACCCCATCGACCCTGGGAACGACAGGCTTACCCGCTAACCCTGCTGGATACGCTCAAGGAGGACGATTGGGTAACTACAGATTCTTCCTGTCTCGCTTGTGTGGAGCAATCAACACTGAGAAGTACGTGCCTGGTAGACCTGAAACGGCATCTGTCCTACCCAAGTTTCCAGCGCTCTACTACCTCTTCCCCGAACAAGACCACGAACTGGCTGGCTCAATCACCGAACCCGCTACCACTCCTGCCCTAGTCGGCTCTACAACAGCTGGCGCTACAGCACCCGCTCCCAACACCCCCAATAATGCTGCTGACAGACGCGGTGAGTATGACACTCGTCAGCCTGGAAGCATCACTGCTGCTGCACAACAACCACCTGCAACCCTGGGCACCTTCAACGCCTTGGACAAAGAACCTTATGTCGTTGACACCTACATCAACACCACTATCCGTCCGGTAAACAGTGCTGGAGTCAGATTCCGTGTCGTGGACGCAACCGCTCCGACCAATCTCACCGAAAATCCCAGAGCAGATAACCCATCTACTTACTTCCCCAGATTGACTCCTGTCGATAGCATCGCTGCCAATAATGGGCGAGTCACGCTGAGAGGCACTGTCACCAACACCCCAAACCGCCACCCTGATGAAAATCTGACTCCTTTTCCTGTACCCGATCGCTCTGTGAACGCGGTTGCGCTGATTCCAAGAAGGGTAGATTTCTCAGACTGGAAGTTGCCCTACGAGACAAATCCAGCGATATTAGCAGCGGCTCCGTCTCCAGACATTAGCGGTGGGCCCAACATTCCAACCAATTACATTCTCGCCCCCACCAGCGGCACCGACAGAGACAGCAAAATGACTCCCCGCTCCGTTGCGTTGGGCTTCCTCGATCGCGCCTTTTTTGACGGTCGTCAACTGATGCTCACTCGCACAATGGACATCGATCTGGGGATGCTCCGCAGTAAGCAATCTGGAACAGACATCTGGTTACCCAAGAGCGGTATTGTCTACGCCTTTAGAGAAGATGCAGTTCGAGAAGACGCGATCGCCCGTCCTGCTGGCACTGGTATGAATCTCACCAATCTGGCAGCCCAAGTCGATCCAACCATTCCTCTAACTGCGACCAATCGAGGGGTTACGGATAAACCGATCGACCAGTTGCCCGATCCCGATCGCCGCGTTCACGGTTTCCGCCTTCGCAACGGTTCGCAGGTCAAACGCAACAGCAGTTTTGAAGGCAACGTTATTTCAGGGGTTGGCAGCGATCAAAACGATCGAGGTCTTTCCTTCTTTAGTGACCAATCCGTATACATTCAAGGAGACTTTAACCTTCACCAAAACGGAGCAGACACCGAAGCAGGCGCAATTCTAGAAGAATTTAGAGACCTCCTCCCTGCTGACGCTGCCTACACCCCAGCCCAGTTTTACGGTCGGAGAAACATTGACGATCGCTTTGCCAACACCGACCCCAGCAGAGCAGCTACTGAGAAAGACCGTTGGCGACCCTCAGAAATCTTAGCTGACAGCATCACCGTCCTCTCTTACACCTTCTGTGACGGCAGTATCGCTGACTCTTTTGTCCGCCCCGCAGCAAGCATTCCAACACCCACAGCTACCTCTGGCACCACAGCCGCCTATCCATCACCCGACTTCGGTATTCTTGCCGATGCAGGAGCAGTAAATAATCCTGGGGGTAACTACACGCCTTACGGCAGACGAGAATTTGGCTTGTATGGCCCCGGTTGCATTAATGGAAACAGCAACTACGGCACCTCATTCCATAATCAAAATCGCCCTAGCCAACCGATCGCCGCTACCGCCGACTGGGTGAGAGAAAACTCTTCTCCCTCAACGCTGCCTCAACGGAGTTCTAACTATCATGTTGACTTCACTTCACCGATCAAAATCTCGCGCCTCGGCTTGCCTCTGACCGAAGCTTCACGAACAACTGCGGCAACACCAGCGGAAGTGACTGCTGGCACCAAGCCCCCATTACCCCTCCCTACCCTCTACAACAGAGACAATTACTTCACAATTGGACAGAACGTTGAAGTAGGGAGACAGTTCACTCTACCCGCAAATACTAGGGTCAACACGATCATCGTCGGTGGCATCAATCCTTCTCGCTTAAACCAGGGCTATGGTGGATTGCACAACTTCCCTCGCTTTTTAGAACGATGGGGAGCCGGAAACAACAGAAGACTCAACTTTTCGGGGTCATTCCTGCAACTCAGCTTTACCAATTACGCAACCGCACCTTACGAATCAGAAGCCTGGGAGCCTGGACAAACCCCTGAAACTGGCAGCAACAGCTATAGATACTATGAACCGCCCACTCGGATTTGGGGTTATGACGTAGCGCTCCAGTTTAATCCTGCCAGCCCCGCAGCCTCTCGATTTGTAACTGCCAGCAAAAACCGCAACGAATACTACACCGAGCCACCCGCCAACGACCCCTACATCAATAATCTCTGTGAGACCGTTGCGCTCCCAGCAAATCGTCAGCGCCTTGGGGTGCCAGCCGATGCCAGAATCAACTGTCCCAGACCGTCTTAAGGAGACTGAGATGTTACAAGGTTCAAGTTCTATGACCTCAGAATCACGGTCTCCCTGTTTGGCAATGCGGTTTGCTCTGAGTCTCACCCGCCAACTAAGCGCAAATCGCCGCCACTCAGACCGGGGGCTGACTCTCATCGAAGGACTCGTAGCCATCATCGTGATCACCGTCACCCTGGTTAGCATCCTCCCGCCCATCTTCTGGGCCACGGGCACACGAGTCCAAAACCGCAAAGCCGAGCAAGCCTCTCAACTCGCTCAAGGCGAAGTCGATCGAGTTCGTACATTCGTCGAACGGGGAGGATATACCCTTGCTCAACTCCCTCCAGCCACCGCCACAAACGCAACCATTCGTGGAGACGGTACGGTGCCTGCCCCAACGATTTCCAGTGGTACTGTATTGTCCTCAAACTCAACCTGCAACACTTATACAGGCACTCCACTTCCCGTGGCGCAGTATCTCCCCCTAGACACCGAAGGCGATTGTAGACCCGAATTTCTAATGCAGACTTTTCGCAGCCCTGGTGTTGATGCAAACGGAGAACTTACCCCAGTTGGTACTGCTGTCCCCGATGGATTCGTGGTAGGCGTTCGGGTCTATGCCAGCGTAGCGGAGGATGCGCTAAGAGCGGGTCGCGGTCAAACCCAGCAAGCCACCTTAAAAGGCACCTCTGGATTGGGTGCTCAACGTATCCGCCCGTTAGCAGTGCAATACACCACGATCGTTAAAAGTGGTGCCAGCCAAAACTTGCAAATTTTCCGTACGCTCTGCCCATTAAGCGCCAGGACGACTGGACAATGCTAAAAGGCATTCCCTCACCCGATGAATCAGGACGATCGAATCAGGAAAGAATGATGGCTAAACAACAAAAATCGCACCCTCTTCGGCTCTGGTTCTATCGGAAAAAGGGCAACCTCAAAGGGTTCACCCTGATCGAGCTTCTAGTGGCCCTATTCATTGGAGGAATCATCGTCACGCTCCTCCTCTTTACAGTGGTACAGCTTCTTCAAACCAACCAGCGAGAAGCCTCTCGAAGCGACACCCAGCGCGAAATGCAAATGGCGATCGACTATATCTCCCGTGATTTACGTGAGGCGGTCTTCGTTTATGACGGCAGATGCTTGACACCATCAGGTGATCCGACCTGCCCAGGACTAACGAATGCGCTTCCGACCGAAATTGCTGGAAGCGGAAACACGGAAAATATTCCCGTTCTAGCGTTCTGGAGAGTTGACCCCTTACCTGACCCTCTGATTGCAGCTTGTTCGACAAATGCACGGGCGATCGCCACGACTGCAAACAATGCCAACTTGCCTCCAGCAATTGTTGGGGTTCCCTGTATTTCTCGTCAGATGTACACGTTAGTTGTCTACTCACTGAGTGGACGGGCTGAAAACAACTGGAGAGGTAAAGCTAGAATCAAGCGCTATCAGCTTCCACAATTTACCTTTACGCCCACTGCTAGTGCAGGTGGCAACCCTCAACCAACTCCTGGCTGGTATTATCCCGCAGGTCAAGACACTACATTTTCTCGTTGGCCGCTCGGTTCTAACGGAGTTCCTTTAGTAGCTAGACCTGGGATGAGTGTTAATACACCCAACCAAGTCCTTGTCGATTTTGTTGATCTCAGTGGCAGTCAAGCCACCCCTACTTGCCCGGCACCCACTACAGATTACGTACTCACCCCAACTACCGCGCCGACCAATCCGTTGACCAATACGCTTGCAAGAGGGTTTTACGTCTGCGTCAAAGGAGCAGTCAGCAATGGCACCCTCAACCAGGAAGTTGTTGTGCGGATTCAAGGCAACGCCGCAGGGAGACCTGGAATTCCCGTTAGAGGCAGTGTTCCGGTTCCGATGGAGACGCGAGTGTTGGTTCGTGGCGTGTTGAATAAGATTTAGAGGGCTGTGATTTGCTGTGCTTTTACTGGAGAAGAAGATGAGAAGGCGAAAATCAAAGAACTCGATCGCAGGCTTCACCCTGATCGAACTATTAGTTGTGATTTTGTTGATCGCCGTCCTGTTTGCGATCGCCTCTCCGAGTTGGATCGCTTTTGTCAACAATCAACGGGTCGGTGCGGCGAGAGGTCAAGTTTTTGAAGTGCTGCGATCGGCCCAGGCCGAAGCAAAACGCACCAAACTCAGTCGAGAAGTCTGCTTTGACAACAACGGCAACGACCCACGAGTAGCAACCGTTCAATACACCACAAACACCGTCACCTGTGCAAACCGGACGATCAACACCTGGCAGTCGATCGGCAACCTCAAGCCCGGAACGATTCGACTCAGTGCAGCTCCTGCCACATCCAGAGTCATCTTCGACACAGACGGCAACTTGATTCCAACTTCTGCTGCGGTTGGCTATACCATCACGATTCGACCTGGAGCTGCCCCAAATCCGCGGCGGTGTGTGACTATCAGAACGCTCTTAGGAGCGATGATCGACGGATCTGGAGACGACTGTCCGGTTTAGCGACACTTGTCATCGTTAAGAATGAAGCGTTAAAAATGAAGCCCGGTGCCTAAAACTTTTGTAAGGACTGGGCTTTGTGCTGTGCAAGTGCTGTCTGACCGCATCTCATGCAGAAAGCTTGAGTGGTAGATCAAGCAGGCTCGATTTTTAGGGAATTCTGATGTGTGAAATACTCTCAGCATCAGGGCGATCGAACATGCATCTGCACCCTTCAAGTTTCCAAAAAATTGGAGTAAGATTCAAACCTGACTCAAAGCCACAGTTTGGCCCATCTCGAAATCAAGGATTTACGCTAATTGAAAGTCTGGTTGTGGTGCTGCTGATTGGAGTCCTGGTCGCGATCTCTGCCCCAAGCTGGTTAGCCTTCTTGAACACCCAAAAATTGAACATTGCCCAGGGTCAAGTGTTTGAAATCCTGCGGAAAGCGCAAAGTACCGCCAAGCTCAAACGTATCAACCAGCAGGTCAGTTTTAGACAAAAAGATGGTCGAGTTCAGTGGGTGATTCAATCCACAGCCCCAATCACTGACCCCGATCGCCTTTCCTGGAGCAGCCTAGAGAATGGCATCCAGCTAAACTCAGATGAAACAAAACCCCAAGCCGACAAATTGGGCATCCACAAGATCCAATTCAACCACTACGGTGAAGTGAACGGTAACCTGGGGAGAGTTGTCTTGTCTGCCCCCAGCAGTTCTGCCAAGCGATGCGTTATTGTTTCGACACTGATCGGAGCCATGCGAACCGGGCAGAACCGTCCGACGCGGCTAGACAATCCCTGTGATTGAATGAGCTACTCGCTGGCTTTGAGAGCAGCTTGAGTTTTGGCGCGATCGAGCTTCAAGATCAGCGTCGCTAATGGAGGGAGACAGAGGTCGATCGAGTAAGGACGATTTTGATAAGCCCACTCATCCGTCCATTTACCGCCCAGATTACCCATATTGCTGCCGCCATAATCACGGGCATCACTGTTCAAAAGCTCCGTGTAAAATCCCGGCTCTGGTACGCCAACGCGGTAGTGGCTGTGAGGTTGAGGCGTGAAATTACAAACAACAATCACCGACTCATCAGAATCTTTGTCACGACGAATAAAAGACGCAACACTGTGACGGTTGTCGCTACAGTCGATCCATTCAAACCCTTCTTGGGCAAAGTCTTGAGTGTAGAGAGCGGGTTCGCGACGGTAGAGCGTGTTGAGCGCCTTCATAAAGTCCTTTAGCTTTTGGTGTGGCTCAAACTGCAAGAGATGCCATTCCAAATCGCCCCAGACATTCCATTCGCTCCACTGCCCAAACTCCATACTCATAAACAGCGTTTTCTTACCTGGATGGGCAAACATGTAGGCGTATAAGCAGCGCAAACTCGCAAATTTTTGCCATTCGTCTCCCGGAATTTTGCCAATCATGTTGCTCTTGCCATGCACCACTTCGTCGTGGGAGAGCGCCAGCATAAAGTTTTCGCTGTGGTTGTACCAGATGCTAAAGGTAATGTTGTTTTGGTGAAACTGGCGAAACCACGGGTCCATGTGGAAGTAATCGAGCATGTCGTGCATCCAGCCCATATTCCACTTGAGATTGAATCCCAGTCCCCCGACATAGGTTGGCCAGGACACCATCGGCCAGGACGTGGATTCCTCGGCGATCGACAGCACCCCCGGAAAATAGCTGTAGACCACATGGTTCATTTGACGCAGAAACTCAGCCGCCTCGATGTTTTCTCGACCGCCATACTGGTTAGTCACCCATTCGCCTTCTTTGCGGCAGTAGTCTAGATAGAGCATTGAGGCAACCGCATCGACGCGAATTCCATCAATGTGGTACTTGTCAAACCAGAAGACTGCGTTAGAAACCAGGTAGTTGCGAACTTCGTTACGAGCGTAGTTAAAAACGAGGGTGCCCCATTCTTTGTGTTCGCCTTTACGCGGGTCAGCGTGTTCGTAAAGATGAGTGCCATCAAAAAACGCCAGACCGTGACCATCTTTGGGAAAATGACCCGGCACCCAATCGACAATCACCCCAATGCCGTTGGCGTGACACTGATCGACAAAGTACATAAAATCTTGAGGCGTGCCATAGCGAGACGTGCAGGCATAGTGCCCCACCACCTGATAGCCCCACGAGCCATCAAAGGGATGTTCAGCGATCGGCAACAATTCAATATGAGTAAATCCCAGCTCCTTCACATAGGGAATCAGCGTGGCAGCCAATTCTCGATAGGTCAGAAATCTGGCTCCTGGCTTAAGTTCGGAGACGACGACAACAGGTTCAGTTTCTCCGTTGGGCAACTTGGCAGGCTCGGCAGAAGAAGCATGTAGCCACGAGCCAATGTGAACTTCGTAGACGGAAACAGGCTTAGTTAAAGGCTCGGTATGACGGCGCTGCTCCATCCAATCCTGGTCTTGCCACTGGTAGGAGTCGAGATCAGCGACGATCGAGGCTGTTTTGGGTCGCGCTTCCTGCTGAAATCCGTAGGGATCGGACTTTTCGTAGATGTGTCCGTCTTGGTTTTTGATTTCGTACTTGTAGTGAGTTCCGACCCCTAAGCCAGGAACAAACAGTTCCCACACGCCCGTCGAACCCTTCCGCATCTGGTGTTTGCGCCCATCCCAATAATTAAAATCTCCAATCACTGAGACGTTGCGGGCGTTGGGTGCCCAAACTGCAAAGTAGACCCCCTCAACTCCATTCTGCTTGGTGAAATGTGCCCCCAGCTTTTCGTAGATGCGGTGGTGGTTGCCTTCAGAAAAAAGATGGGTATCAAAATCCGTCAAGAAGGGAAACTGGAAGGCGTAGGGATCATAAATGACGCGATCGTGCTCTCCTTCCTTAACCCGTAGCTGATAGTTGGCGAGTTCGGGGGTGTCGATCGTGCATTCAAAAAAGTGAGGATGGTAAACCGACTGCATCGGATATTCGGCCCGCTGATCAGGAACCACCACCCAGGCAGCGTCTGCGTTGGGCTGATAGGCTCGCACCACCCAGACTGTTTTGCCATCGCGCTCGATCGGATGGGGCCCCAGCACCTCAAACGGATCGTGATGTTGGTTCCAAATAATCCGTTCAATTTGATCGGGAGCGATGGTCATCGACATGAAGCTACCTGCCTTAAATAAAATTGGCTAAAGAAATCTAGAGAAGAAAAAATTTAACGTTCTGTCATAAACCGTATCAAATCATTGTAAAAGTCTCAAATTCTTGACGTAATTTTGTGACTATTTGGGAGTTGAGGAATCTCGGCAGCTTTTTGGATCTTTAGCAGTAGGGACTTCTTAGATAAGTTAAACCGATGAAAGATATAAACAAAAATGATGCCATTTGTAGACTACACCACCAGGGTATAAAACAAGCCCCAACTCGCTAAGATTGCAAGTTAAGGGCTGTTCTGACCGATTCAAAAATTGATCTCAGTCAATCCTCAAGCGCTACCTGTAAAGGTGACTTCAGGAAATTTTGCCTGAGCTTCTGTCATAGGACGACGTTTGCCCTCTTCTTGCCAGTAGTTGATCACCTCAGTCGCTTTATTGAGCAACTCAACGCGATCGGCTTCGGTAATCCAATGTTTCTTTTCGAGTTCAGTTTTTAGCTGTTCCCATGCGTCGTTGCGCGGCCAAAAAAAGTAAGAAGTCAAAGGACTCGTGCCCTTGCCAACCACCTGATCCACCGCCAGTGCCACGTTCTCATCTAGCCAGAGAACCTTTAGAATAAACTTCGTCAATCCAACCTCCAGCGCAGTCCCAAGCTTTGATTACAATCAGCTATTCTACCGTACTGTTCTGGTCTGGGGGTGAAGATTGAGAGATTGAGTGTTAGAGAGGAGGATTTAGTGAGTCAAGCAGCGAATTTGAAGGGAGCGATCGTCATTTTTGACATTGATGGCGTGGTGAGAGATGTCAGCGGGTCTTACCGTCGCGCTCTGGCTGATACAGTGGAAAAATTTACTCAAGGAGCCTATCGTCCCTCATCGCAGGAAATTGATGCGCTCAAGGCAGAAGGCGTTTGGAACAACGATTGGGAAGCGTCGCAGGAGTTGACGTATCGCTACTTTGAAGCTCAAGGCACGTCGCGAAGTTCGCTCAATCTCGACTATTCAGAGTTGGTGGCGTTTTTTCAGTCTCGCTACCGGGGAACTGATCCTGACAATTGGACGGGCTATATCTGTCAAGAACCGTTGCTAATGCAGCCCAAATATTTAGACAGTCTGACCGAGGCAGGCATTCACTGGGGCTTTTTTAGTGGGGCAACCAGAGCCTCCGCAAATTATATATTGGAGAAAAGACTGGGGCTGCAATCGCCTCTCTTAGTCGCGATGGAGGATGCGCCCGGTAAGCCTGACCCCACGGGACTATTTGCCAGCGTCCAATCCTTTGCTGAGAATGCTTCGCTTCCTGTGATCTACGTCGGCGACACCGTTGCAGATATGTACACAGTGGAACGGGCCCGTCAGATTCAGCCCGATCGCCGTTGGATAGGCGTGGGAGTTTTGCCACCTCACGTTCAGGAGACGAGCGACCCCTTGCGGGCATCTCAAGGAGATCGCCAATCGGACTATGCAGAATCTCTGCGACAAGCCGGAGCCGAAATCGTGTTTGCCAACGTGCAGGAACTAACGGCGATCGCCATTCAGCAATTGGTCAGGACTTGAGGCTCAAGAATTTCTCTAAAGAAGCAGTGATGGCGGGGGGCCAGCGACGAATCGTTTTTACCCATTTCAGGTCTTTGTAGCGGCGATCGAGTCCCACCGCAGACACCCACTGGCTTTCCGCTTCGCCTTGTTTGCCCTGTACCCAGAGCGCCGCCGTCAACGCAGCCCGCATATCAGCAAATTTGGGATACTTACGAACCAGATTTTTCATCGTGCGAATGGCTTCATCGGTTTCGCCCAGTTGGTATTTAATCAGTGCGTAGTTGGCACGGGCAAAGGCGTACTCAGGAGCCATGTCAGCCGCTTTTTTAAAGTCAGCCGCCGCGATTTCCCATTGTTCTAGTCCAGCCTCGGCGTTCCCGCGATTGTTGTAGGCGGCCGGGTCTTTGGGATCAAGTTCTAAAACGTGGTTATAGTCAGCGATCGCGGCTTCCCACTTACCCAATCCTTCGAGTGCAGTGCCTCGGTTGAGATAGGGATCAGGAGCCGTCGGAGCCAGTTCGATCGCTTTGTTGAAATCGGCGATCGCGTCTTCAAGTTTGTTCTGACTGACTCTGGCATTGCCACGATTACTCCAAGCAGCCCCACTATCGGGCAGTTGTTTGATCATTTCAGTCCAGTAGCCCTCAGCCGTCTTAAAGTCTCCTTTATTGGTAGCCTCAAAGGCTTTCTGCCTCAACTCCCCGACTTGAGAAAACATATCCAGCGCAGTCGGTTGGGCAGGCACGTCTTCAACCGTCGGCACAGGTGTAGAGACAGGAGCCTCCTCCGCTAAGACAGGCAGGGCAGAAAATTCGACGATCATCACCAGCAAAAAAGCCAGCAAAGATTTCAGCAACAAGCGACTCATACGACAACTCCAGATTTAGGACAAAAATGACATTTGGCTGTCGGGTGGCTGGTAGCCAAGATGTTTCCAGGCGGCGGCGGTGGCGATTCTTCCCCGTGGGGTGCGGCTGAGATAGCCAATTTGCATCAGGTAGGGTTCGTAGACTTCCTCGATCGTTTGGGCATCTTCTCCCGTGGAGGCGGCGATCGTTTCCAACCCAACTGGGCCGCCGTTGTGCCGCTCGATCATAAAACTTAACATGCGTCGATCCGTCCAGTCCAATCCGCAGGGGTCTACGTTGAATAGCTCCAGCGCCTCTGCTGCCACGTCTTGAGTCACTTTGCCCGAGGATTTGACCTGAACATAATCTCGAACCCGCTTTAACAGTCGGTTAGCAATCCGGGGCGTTCCGCGAGAGCGACGGGCAATTTCGCTGGCTCCATCAGAAGTAATGGACGTATTCAGCAGACTCGCGGTGCGGAGAATAATTTCTGTCAGTTCATCTAATTCGTAAAAGCGCAGACGTTGAATCAGCCCAAAGCGATCGCGCAACGGAGAAGTCAAAGCTCCTACCCTCGTCGTCGCGCCCACCAGCGTAAAGGGAGGTAAGGGCAGCGATCGAGTTCGAGCACTTTGACCTTTGCCGATCGTCACGTCGAGTCGAAAATCCTCCATCGCGGAATAAAGCAGTTCTTCTGTAATTCTTGGCAGACGGTGAATTTCGTCAATAAACAGCACGTCGCCGGCCTGCAAATTCATCAACAGTCCAGCAATATCGCGGGGACGCTCTAAAGAAGGCGCACTGGTAATTTTGCAATTGACCCCCATCTCAGAAGCGAGAATCAGCGACATCGTGGTTTTGCCCAGTCCAGGCGGGCCATAGAGCAGCAGGTGATCCATTGATTCCTGTCGGGCTTTGGCGGCCCGAATGGCAATATCTAAAACGTCTTTGAGATCTTTTTGTCCCACGTAGTCCTGCAAGCTTTGGGGACGCAGGTGATCTTCTTGCTTGCCGTGTTCTTCGGGTTCTGACTCTGGTTGGAGCAGTTCTTTAGCCGCTTTTTTGTCGCGATCGTCTGGCTCTGGTTGTAGGGCGACCTTGGGAGGCTTTTGGGGAGGCTGGCCGCCGCCATGCGAATCGGACACCGAGAGGGGAAGCTGTCCCACTGGTGTATCTAGATCTTCTGGCTCAAGCGCCTGTTTTTTAGAGGAGATGATCGCCATAATTGAGTACAATCATACCCATGAACGCCAAAAAAGTATGACGATTGACCCGACTTTCATCGTCCCTGACTCCATTTCTTTTGAGGAGGCGATCGCCCTCACTCAATCTTTGCTGTCTAAAATTGAGCAAGAGGGCCTGTCTGAGTCAGATGCCGCAACCGTTGCCAACTTAGTCGCGACTGAAAATGGCGCACGAGGATTTTTTGTCACCTATCTAACCGACGCTCGTCCATTGGCGGATCGACCTTCTGAAGAAGTGGTGGCAGCGCTGCGATCGTCCCCCTCAATGGTGTCCGAACTGCTGGTCAAAAATCTGGCCATGTCCACCGCCATGATCTTGGCTCACACACGCAGTCAGAAGCTTGATTTAGCTAAGGGTTCAGAACGGGTACAGCAACGCACGACTAATCTAATTCAACAAACTCAACTGGCAGAGGTGCAAACCAAGGTTCAGAGTTTGCTAGAGAGCATCGCATCCGGCACAGGGCAGTATCAAAGCTTTCTAGAACGCTGGGGCTATGATGCCGAACAAAAACAAGCGATCGCTCAGGCTTTACAGCAAGTCGTCACCTGATATCCTGTCTACCAGCGAGAACATGAGCGGATCTGCTTTCTCATCGTTGCAATCGATGTTGCAATCGACTCAGCGTTTGACAGTTGTCTCTTCCTCAGATCTCGCAAACATTTAGCGAAGGGGAACGATCGCTTGTTAAAACCAGTCAAGGCAGTTGCCCGCAAAGTTATCCAAAAGCTGCCGACTCATCATCCGTGGTGGACAAAGTTGGATCTGCTAAAAACGCTTGTCCAGAGAGATCTGGAGGCACGTTATAAAGGATCAGTTTTAGGCAACCTCTGGTCACTAATTAACCAACTCGCTCAACTGCTGGTCTATACCTATCTGTTTTCGATCGTCCTTCAGGTCAAACTCAAACTGCCTGGTCTTGCCGCCAATAATTTCACTTATGGTCTCTGGCTTTTTGCGGGACTGGTGCCCTGGACGGCTTTTACAACAGGCTTGGTGCAGTCCTCTGTGTCGGTAATCGGGCAGCCCAACTTAGTCAAAAAGGTTGTTTTTCCACTGACCTTACTGCCGTTGGTGCCCGTTTTGTCCGCCTTTGTTGAAAGTTCGTTAGGCTTGATGGCTCTGATTTTGTTTGTAGCATTTACCAGCAATACTATTCACAGTACACTTTGGCTGCTGCCGCTGGTTTGGGTTCCTCAATTGCTTTTGACCGCGGGATTGGGCTACTTGATGGCAGGGTTGACCGTCTTTTTGAGAGACATTCCTCAGACGATCGGGGTTCTGGTCAATCTTCTGTTTTATGTGACCCCGATCGTTTATCCCGTTTCAATTATTCCAACCCAAATCAAACCCTGGGTATTTTGGCTAAACCCTTTGGCAGTCCTGGTCGAAGTTAACCGCGATCTGATCCTGGTTGGCGAAGTGCATCTGTGGGCGGAATGGGGAGCTACGTCGGTCGTCTCCCTGGTTATTTTTTGCGGAGGACTGTGGATTTACAAGCGTCTCCGTCCTGCATTTGCAGACGTTCTCTAATCGAGTGACCCCTTAAATTCTCCTGAATCATTTCAGGTAAAAAAGGAAACTTTAAAGACATTTCTTTTCCTCCCAGAGGGGGTTAAGGGGATCTCCAAGAGTTTGGAAGTATACCTGGAATAGAGAGCCGATCTCAGGTCTTTAGAGTTTGGGCGATCGCTTAACAAAACGATGCAAGATTAGCAGGTTATCCTGAGTGCTATGTGTGTGAGTCAATTGCGGAGAAGTAGCCATGTCTTTGGTGTCAACGTTGAGAAGATATGTTGAAAAGTTGTTGCCCGTGCTGGAAGAAGACAGTTTGAATGTCTCAGAAAGTGTCTCAGAAAGCGCTTCAGAGCGTGTCCTGCCTTCAGTCGAGGTAAGTCCACTCCAGAGCTACCCAGAGCCATCTCCAGAGCCATCTTTAGATGACGAAACGGATGAGCCGCCCTTTCTCGAACCTTCTGCTCAAAACCGCCCTCTGACAGTCACCTATCCCTTTACGATCTTTAATATTGAGTTGACCAACCGCTGCCCGTTCAAGTGCGTCATGTGTGCCAGAACGAATAACATGACCCGCGCTCAAGGACTAATGGAGTTTGATCTGTTTCAGCGCGCGATCGATGAGTTTGTCATGGCGAATCCCAAAGCCGCCAGAGAGTCAGAAGTTTGGCTACATGGATTTGGTGAAAGCCTGGTGCATCCAGAGTTTGCCAAGTTGATGCGCTACGCCAGCGATCGGGGGCTTCAAACGGCTCTGTCGATCAATCCTTTCATGCTGACCGAGCGAGTGGCGCACGACTTATTAGAAGCGCATCCGGCTCACCTGTACTGCTCACTAGACGGACACGACAACGCCTCTTTTGAGCAAATCAGAGGAGTCAAAAACGCCTACGATCTCTCTAAACAAAGACTGCTTGATTTTCTTAAGCGCAAAGTTGAAGGCGGCTATCAAACGCGGATTACCTTGTCGATGATCAACTTTCCGCTCAACGAAGGCAGCATTCAGCAATTGGGTGACTATTGGCGATCGATTCCTGGGATCGATGAATTTCTCTCCAAGTCCTTTATCAATTGGGATGGCAATGCTCAAGATGTGAACGTTCTGGCAGCTTCTCAAACCCTACAAAAACCTTATGTGACCTGTGACTTTCCCTGGCGGCGCATGACGATTAAATGGGATGGCGATGTAGTGCCTTGCTGTCTGGATTACGACAAGCGCTATGTACTAGGAAATCTAAATCATCAAACCCTGGCAGACATCTGGAATGGCGCTCCCATGCAGGCGCTGCGTCAGGAATTTATCAGTAACGAGGTGACCAATCCCCTATGCCGAAACTGTGAACAACTGCGCGCTTAAGTGAGATATCAACCGCATTCTCTAACCAGTTTTTTTAGAGTGCAGACTGACTGGGTGCATACACACAGAATCGATAAAGTTTAGTGGTATTCTTTAGTGGGTTTTGGGGTGTTGTCTGGGTGTGAGGCAGTTGTTAGTTGGCAGTATCAGATTATGGGTGAGGTTGCAATTTCACTAAAAAACGTCTCCAAATGTTTTAAGCGCTACGCACGACCCGTCGATCGCCTCAAAGAAATTTTGCTGCCTCGCAAGCAATTGGCAGACGAGTTTTGGGCGCTTAAAGACGTAAACTTGCAGGTTTTGAAAGGGGAAACGCTAGGCATTATTGGGCAAAACGGAGCGGGCAAAAGTACACTCCTGCAAGTGATCGCGGGGACATTGACTCCCTCTGCGGGCGAAGTGAACGTCAACGGGCGCGTCTCAGCATTATTAGAGCTTGGAAGTGGCTTTAATCCAGAGTTTACAGGGCGACAGAATGTGTTTTTTAATGGACGCATTTTGGGATTAAGCCAGCGACAAATCGAACACAAAGTCGAAGAGATTGCCGAGTTTGCTGACATTGGAGACTTCATTGATCAGCCCGTCAAAACCTATTCGAGCGGCATGTTTGTTCGTCTAGCTTTTGCGGTCGCTGTCAGTACTGAGCCTGATATTTTAATTGTCGATGAAGCGCTGGCCGTCGGGGATGTTTTCTTTCAACAAAAGTGTTTTGAACGCATTAGAAAGCTCAGAGATGGAGGCACCACGCTCCTGTTTGTCTCTCACGATTCTGGATCTGTTTATTCGCTATGTAAACAAGCTGTTTTATTTGAGGCAGGCAGGCTAGTTTTGAGAGCCGATGCCAAACAGGTGATTGATTTATACGAAGTCAAACTGCTCAAACAAAACGATCGCGAACTAGAAACGGTAGCGATTCAAGCGCCTTCTGAGACAGGCTCACCTCAAACTAACTTCTCTAGCAGCGGATCTGATGTCGTTGCAGTTGTTTCACCAGAGCTAAAAGTTTACTCTGTTCAACTATTGGATGAAGACAACCAGAAAACAGAGTTTGTAATCAGTGGTCGATCGCTGCAAATTGTCATCGGTGTGGAATTTTTGGAAGCATTTGATGACCCCGTTGTGGGCTTTATGATTCGCGATCGCACGGGCTTTACAGTTTTTGTCAATCATACCTACGGACTTGATCAACCAATTGGGTCAGTGAATCAAGGCACCACGATCGAGACTTGTTTTCGGGTCAACGTCCCGCTTGCAGAAGGGGATTACACGATTACGATCGGCGTTTCAGACGGAGGCAGAGAAGGATACTTTGAGCGCAATATTGCTCGTGTCCACAATGCCGCTTCTTTCAAAGTTTTGCGAGACAAAGAAACCAGGGGTTGGGGAGGAATTGTCAACCTTTACCCAACTGTCGAGACCCACAGGAAAGCTCATGTTTGAATCGATTATTCAGCAGTTTAAACACTCTCAATATGACTTTAGAGAGACTGCAAATCCTGACGATCCTCTGATTGATTTATTTGATGACTGGGTTGATTACTATCGATTGAAATGGGCGATCGCGCATACGCTAAAGCCGACTTCTATTTTAGAAATTGGGGTGCGGTTTGGCTATTCTGCTGCGGCATTTCTCAAGGGCAGTCCTGACGCTCACTATGTGGGAATTGATATCGATTCAGATCAGTTTGGCGGCGTTAAAGGCGCTATCAACTGGGCTAAAGAAATCACGCGATCGTTTAAGGCTGATTTTTTGATAGAAGATACCCAGACGATGCAGCAGTTTCCGGGTGATATCTATGACTTAATTCATGTGGATGGACAACAAGATGGAAATGGCTCTTTTCATGATTTAGAGATTGCTTTTCAACAAGGGCGATTTGTCTTAGTGGATGGTTATTTTTGGACGCAGTACAACTTTTCATCCGTCAGTGAGTTTCTGCTGCGATATGCAGATCTGGTGGAATGGTATGGCGTGATTCCAGGATATGCAGGCGAACTTTTGATCAAAGTTTCTGAATCCTATTCAGCGCAAATGAGACAACGCCGAGCGACTTCGCAGTTATCGCAAGGGTCACTTTTAGCGGACTCATCCGTTCAGCCTCATACGCTTGACTACTGCACTAGAGACTTTAGTGGTTATAAATCCTACCGAAAATACAACGGCAAAAAGTTAGAAGATCCCAGACTACAAGCGATCGTCGCAATCGCCAGCACAAAACACTCTGGCAGTCTTCTTGATCTGGGCTGTGGGCGAGGCGAACTCAGCTATTTCTACGCTCAAAGAGGGTTTGAAGTGAGTGCAATTGACAAATCTGAAGCCGCGATCGCACAGACCAAAAAGTGGTTTGAAGACGACCCAGCCCTGCAAGAAAAAGTACAGCAAAAAAAAGTACATTTCCACTGCGATAACATCTGTACCGTTGAGTTACCTGAAAGAACCTATGATTTAGCGATCGCTGCTAATGTGATTGAGCAATTATCAGTCGAGGACGTTGACACCCTGTATCGGCGAGTTTCTCAACAACTCAAGTCAGATGGGTTATTGATCATCCACACATCTCCCAACCTCTGGTATTACCAATATGACTATGCACGCAGACGGAGGCTTGCTGCTTCTATAGGAGCTTATCTCCCGGCACAACCCCGAACGTCTAATGAAGTGTTGATGCATATCAACGAGCAATCTCCACGGGTGCTAAAACGTCAACTTAGTCAGCATTTTGAGCATGTGTTGATTTGGTTTGCCACTCAGAGCGATCTGGGAGGCAGTTTATTGAGAAAATCTTCTAAACAGGACGTGCGATCGGCTTCCAGTTTGTTTGCGATCGGGTCTCACCAACCGATCAATCCCACTCAAATTGCAAACCATCTACACATGCCTCCGCTGCCAGAGATTCCCGCTGATAAGATTAAACTAAAAGCGAGGCAAGTCCCGACTGAACTCACAACTAATAGAAAATTTTCTATCTCAGTGGAGTTGACAAACAGCAGCGATTTTGTGTTGAACAGCTATTCTCCAAATCCTGTTCATCTCTCTTATCACTGGATGAATGAACGAGCCACCCAAAGAATTGTGTATGGCGGAGAACGGACAAAACTGCTGCCTCCACTGACACAAGCATCCGGTATACTCTCATTTAATCGACAGGTAGCAACGACCTATCAAATGCAACTTCAAGCACCTACCCAATCGGGCTGCTATGTGCTCAGATTGACCCTGGTGCAAGAAGCAATTCGCTGGTTTGATGATCCGCCGACCTACTTAGCAGAAGATTTTATCGTGACGATTTATGAGCCTTAAATCTGGCTTTTTGAGCGTCATTCAAGACAGAAAAATTGGATGCGTGGATCGGAAGTACAAGCTCATTGTAATGAACAGTCTAACCTTTAAAAACAAACGTAATCTGAGTAGACCCTTGTTGCAGGCTTAGGAGAAGGCGGATGAGTTTGAGATATGTGCAGGTATTAGATGCTTTAGATTTTGGCGATGCAGTTTCTAATCAAGTTATCCGGCTCCATCAAATGCTTTTAGAGCGGGGAGAAAACGCTCAAATTTTTAGTAAATATGCAGACCATCGGGTAGAAGCCTATCGCCGCCCTTTCTCTGAGTTTCAGATGGATGAAGATGTGGTTTTGATCCATCACTTTTCGGGCTACTCAGAACTTGCACCCGAAATCGTGGGGCTGAGAGGGTACAAGATTCTTGCTTACCACAACATCACGCCGCATACCTTTTTTGAGCGGGGCGATCGCCTCTACGAATTCTGCAAAAAAGGGAGATCTCAACTTCAAAAAATCATTCATCACTATCATTTCGCGATCGGAGATTCTCCTTATAACTGTCAAGAAATTGCAGCTTTAGGCTTCAACTCAGTTCAAGAATTGCCGATCGCGGTGCCAGTTCCACCCAAGACTTCTCCTGCTGAGCGATTAATCGCTGATTTGAGAGGGGATGCCGATAAAGTTTGGCTATTTGTAAGTAGAATTGCTCCTAACAAACGACAAGATCTCCTGGTTGATATTTTTGCTCATTATGTAACCCAGCATCCTGACCAAACGCCCCATTTGTATCTAGTCGGTCGGTACTCAGAAGAGGATACTTACTACAGTAAAATTGTCTCTAAAATTCAGCAATATGGGTTGAGCGATCGCATTACGCTCTCCGGAAAAGTCGAAGATGAGGCCCTGCCTGCTTATTACAAAGCGGCTGATTTATTTCTGTGCGCGAGTGAGCATGAAGGATTTTGTGTGCCGATCGTCGAGGCGTTTAACTATCAGATTCCTGTGGTTGCTTATGCCTCAACTGCGGTACAAACCACCTTGGGAAGTAGTCCCGGTGCATTAGATAGCCTGGATGTTAAAAAAGCCGTCGATCGCATTCATTCTATCTTTAGCAATGAGCGACTGAGACAAGACACCATTCATCATGGCCTGCGGCAGGCCAATCGGTTTAGTCCATCCACGGTCAAACAAAGTTTATATTCAATCTTAGATGAAATAGAACGCTCAAATGCTCAAAAAGAGCCGCTCAAAGTTTCAGTCGTCATTTGTACCTGCAACCGTAGTGATTATCTGTTGAGATGCCTCAATTATCTAAAAGATCAGCACTATCCCCATTTTGAAGTCATCGTGGTCAACGGCCCTTCTAAAGACGACACGATGCAGGTTCTCGCCGATCGCAAAGAAGTCAAAATTGCTCAAAACTCCCTGAGAAACCTGTCGATCTCACGGAATTTAGGCATCGAACAAGCGTCGGGTGACATTGTTGCTTTCATTGATGACGACGCGCTGCCCTACGACAATTGGCTCACAGAAATTGTCAACCGCTATCAAGAGATTCTCCCCGGTGTCGTAGGAATCGGCGGACGCACCTTTTTTGCAAATAACTTTTTCTTTCAGTTTGAGGCAGGCATTACCGATTTGTTTGGAACCGCTGCCCACGTACACCACACCGATCCCCGCGTAACAGATACTAAGTTTTATCGCTATCTGATGGGGACAAATTCAACCTTTTTTAGAGCAGCGCTGGTCGCCGTCAATGGCTTTGACGAACAATATGACTACTACTTAGACGAAACGGATTTAGCCGTAAGATTGCAGCAGGCAGGCGGTCTACTCGCAAACGCCAATCAAGCTTATGTTAGACATGAGTTTGCTCAAAGCCACAACCGTTTAGGAAAATATAACTTTAACTGGAAAGTTATTTCCAAAAACACAGTTTACTTTGGTATGAAGAATGCCAATAAAACCACTTCTATCGTCAAAAGAGTGGCAGTTACCGCAAAAAATATTCTTAAGCAACGATGTCTAGAATTTATTCGGGCCTGGTATGGCGGCGACCTGGGGCTAAAAGAGGCGCTCTATCACTGTAGTTGCGCGATCGCAGGGGCTTTGCGCGGTTATTATGATGCCTGCTTTCCTCGAAAATTTTCTCGATCGCTCACGGCTCCAACCCTGCCATTTCTGCCTTACTTAGAGGTTGTCGAAACGCATTCCCCCGCTAACCCTTTGCCGCAAAAAATGCACATTCTGATCATCTCTCAAGAATTTCCGCCGCACGCTTTTGGAGGCATTGGCGCATACAATCAAACCCTTGCTAGAGAATTGATTCAGCTAGGGCATGAAGTGACGGTGATCAGTCGTGGCGTTCAAGATGCGACGATTGTCGTCGGCCCGTTTACTCATATTCAAGTGGCCGTGGTGGAGTATGCAGACTGTTTGCCTGAATATCCAATTTTGTCTAAAAATCTGGCCTGGTCTAGAAAGGTCGCCAAACTGACTGAAACGATTCACCACGATCGCCCCATTAGCGTCATTGAATCGGCGGTCTGGGATTTTGAAAGTATTGGCGTTTTGGCGTACCGTTCTCAACTCAAGGTGCCTTTGATGGTTCGATTGGTCACGCCGCTCTTAGTCTCAATGGAGATCAACGGCTGGCAAATGAATCAAGACCTGAAACTCTGTGCAGAAATGGAACAGGCGTTGGTGAGTCATGCAGATGCGGTGGTCGCTATTAGTCAGAGCGTCAAAGACTCTTTTGTGTCGGCTTATCAAGTAGAACCCGACGATCGCTGGTCGGTGCAGCTACTCGGCGTACAGCCCTGGCCTGCCTACAGCAATTTTACAAACTACGGCGAGCTACCCAAAGATCTTCAGCGTGGAGAAATTCAAATTCTCTTTATCGGGCGATTAGAGTCTCGCAAAGGCATTGATATCTTTCTCAAAGCGCTCAAAATCGTCATGCCTCAAGATTCGCGCATTTCAGTCTGGATTGCGGGCAAAGACATCGAAGGTTGGCAAGAAAAGGTCGGCTCGATTCTAAACCGCACCCTGCAAACTCGCGTACAGTTTCTCGGCATGGTCACCGAAGAGCGACGAGAATTGCTCTATGCCAACTGTGACTTTATGGTATTTCCTTCACGCTACGAATCGTTTGGGCTGGTGGCGCTCGAAGCGATGGTTCACCAAAAGCCTGTGATCGGGGCGAGAGCCGGGGCAATTCCTGAAGTCGTGACCGACGGCGAATCGGGGCTTTTGTTTGAGCCTGACAATCCTAAAGACTTGGCACAAAAAATTCTCAAGCTCGTCACGGATGATCACCTCAGACAGCGGCTAGGCGTTGGAGCAAAGCAGAGAGTTGAGGGGCTGTCTGCCAGAAATATGGCCAAGGCCAGCGTCAACGGGTATGCGGCGTTGATTGATTCTGCGATTTCAGTCAAGCCCTTTAGCCACCTCACGATCGAGCAGTTTGAACAAGAAGTCGTCAAGCGAGAAAGAGAGCTTCAAAAGATGGAACATGCCACCGATGCCAACGTGTCTACTCCTTTAGATGGAGCCAATCCTGCTGATCTGCGGGCAGACTGGGAAGTTACCAAACCCAAGATCATCGGCTGGGGCGTATTGAACTCGATCGCCAACCGGGTGATCGTTCCCAAGGCGGCAAAATTCATTCATTCAGTGCTCTACAACTCCATGCAGATGCAGACGCTGATCAACCGCACGCTGGTCGCCGAAAACCATCAACTAAAATCTGAACTAGAACGATCGCGCCAGAGCTTCGAGAATAAGCTAGAACAGGTTGAAAGGCGAATCGAAGATAGGCAAGAAATTATGGACACTGAGTTATTAACTATTAAGACAGAGCTATTCAATTTAATTTCTAGTGTGAAAGTTGACATTAGAGAAAGGGCTGAAGAAACCACGCAAGAGATTAAACAAGAAATTAGTGATCTGAGAGAAGATCTGCGAGATTTAAAGCGACTGCTGGATGAGACCAGAATTCAAGTCATTATTGAAGGGGAAGTGATCAGAAGCGAGCTTTCTTATCAAGCAAAAACGCAAGCTGCACCCTCGATTCTCAACCCAGCCAAACTTGACCAGTGTTTTGATCTGCGACTCAATCTCGGCTGTGGAACAAAAGTCATGGAGGACTACATCAATGTAGATGAGAGAAGTCTTCCTGGCGTAGATGTGATTGCAGATGTGAGTCAATTACCCTTTGAGAAAGGCAGCGTCTCAGAAATCTATGCGGCTCACCTAGTTGAACATATGCCGGAATATGAGCTTAAGACTCACGTTTTACCCTACTGGTATGATCTGCTCAAAGAAAACGGCAAGCTTGTGATTATTTGCCCTGACGCAGAACATATGCTGATGGAGTATTCAAAAGGGAATTTCTCCTGGGATGCTTTGAGAAAAATTACCTACGGGGCCCAGGATTACGGCGGCAACTTTCACTACAACATGTTTAGCGCTCAGTCGCTATCGGCTATTGTTGCAAGCTGTGGATTTAGAGAGGTCACCTGCACCAACGCCCTGCTTGTCAATGGCTTTTACGAGATGCAAGTTCAAGCGATCAAATAGATTGCTTCTGCCTCCTAACCTTCTATTTTGGGGGACTTTAAGACAACGCTAGTTTAAAGTCCCCCACGAGTGATGCGGATTTCGCAGTGGTAACGTCTTGCAAATTAACGTCAGTTCGATGAACGCTTCGCTTTTAGATCCAGGAACGCCCCCTAAATCCCCCACGAGTGAGGGACTTTGAACCAGAATTCCTCTCTTAAAGTCCCCCAAAATTGGGGGGTTGGGGGGCAGAAGCCGTGAACAACGAAGCGGAAAACCTCTTATCGAATTCACGTCAAATTAACTCGAAGCGACTAGCATTATCAAATTTACGCCAATTTTTAATACTTAAACGTGGGGCGATCGCTTCCCTGTAAAGCAGCCTTCCATTTTGCATGAGTTTCGCCAGGCTTAATTCCCCAAAAGGCCACAGCGCTGGCGATCGGCTTCAAAGACTCGTAGTTAGTTTGTCGATCGACTTTGCGTAAAATTCTCATCAGAAGGTTGCGCTCTAACTTAGACAACTGACCACCGCCACAACAGTCTAGATACCACTGCACACTGCCCGACAATGCACCAAACCATTCAGTCATCTCAGCCGTCAATCCAGCGTCGGTAAATAGCTCCTCAATGCCCCAGGGTGTTGTATTAAAGAAATGATAGGGAACTGCATGGAGCGGCTGCATAAACGCTGATTCGACATAAACCAATCCTCCAGGTTTTAGCACTCGTGCAATTTCGCGGGCTGCTAGATAGGGGTCTCGCATATGTTCCATGACGGCTTGACTAAAGACCACATCAAACACGTCATTGGCAAAGGGTAGCGCATGACCATCACCAAAGGCATCCGGTAGCTCAAACGACATATACTCAAACCCGACAAAGCGCGAATCTTTAAAGCAGCGATCGCCCGATCCACAGTCTAAAACAAATGCGTCTTCTGCCAGCTTTGGCAACACCCACTCATACATGGGTGGAAAGCTGTTACCTCGATTAACCTCCGATCGAGCAAGTGAATCTGCACCTTGTTTTTGGTTAAAGCAGGCATCATACCCTGAGAAGAAAACTTGATTACCGTGGGGAGATTTGTGAGTATCCGCAGGGCGAATTTTTACAGTTTTAGATCCACTCAGGTCTTGAAAAATTGGGTAGCGTTTAATATCGCCCTTATGTTCGTCATAGAGATCGATGTATTTTTCATCTTGTCCATTAACGGTGACATAGATCGCGCCACTCCAGCTATGAGACAGACAACGAATGCCTAAATCTGTCGCATTGGTTTCAATGATAATTTCCCAATCTGTTTTGTCATCTGCAAATAAAACGCCTGCAAATCCTTCGGGAGTCCAGCCCAAATCATATCTAGACATGCCTGACGATCGAATGCTTGCATCGTGCCAAGGAACCCGCTTGTAAGTAAAATCTTCGCAGATGTGAGGCGCTGATTCTGACTGAGACACGATCGCATCCGACACCCGCAGAAAATCTAGTTTGCCAAAGCTGACCTGACCCACGGGTCGATCGCAGGACTCGCAAACCAGTGCGCCAAACTTCATCCGACCCTGAGTTGTCTCTGAAGCATTAACTTTTTTGAGCGGTGACTTACAGGTTGGACAATTAAAATGTTGAGGAACTTTTAACATGGCTGGCTCAATGACTAGATGAGGACTGTCGTAAAAGGCTTATTATGCAATATCTTGCTGGGCAAATGGCTCAGAAACTGTTTGTCACTATAATCTGTAAATGAATGTTAGTGACTTAAAAGCAGCGTCTACTCCACGAGTTTTCAAAAGAAATGGCTTTCATTAGAATCAACTTGACTAAACAGTGACTTGAGAGAGTCTTTCAGCCACGATCGCTCAATTTTGTAAGTCTAATTTTGACAGAATCGGACTGTAGTATAATCTCCCCACAGCAACGCTCAAAAATAGGTTAGGAGGCTGCAAAAGCAATGATCAAGAATAAAGCATTGAGCAAACTGTCTAACCTGTTCACGCCCAAAAGCTCTAATCGAGACTTTTTAGAAAACCTCTATCAAATTGTCTTAGAAAGAAAAATCGATCCCGTGGGTCTGGTGAATTGGTCAAAACTGCTAGAGCAAGGGGTCTCTCGGCACAATTTGGTGAGAGCTATTTTAGAGTCAAATGAGTTTTCTCAAAAGGTGATGACCAGCTATCCACCAGAGTTTTGGGGTGCCGTCCACAAAGCGAGATGTGAAATGGTGCAAACCTTGCTGCCACCTGCTAAAACGATTCTAGACCTCGGTGGTGCAAACCCAGGTGACCCGATCGGGGCGCTGCTCAGTTTTGGGTATCCCTACTCGCCCGAAAAGCTCACGATCATTGATTTGCCGCCCGATCAGCGCATCATCCCTTCGGTGGAGACAGAGACTAAATTCAATCACAACGGCTGCGAGATTGAATATATTTACACGCAGATGTCTGATTTAGGATCGTTTGCAGAAGGTTCGTTTGATCTGGTGTGGTCAGGAGAATCGATCGAGCATGTCAGCCGAGAAGATGCTCACTTGATCTTTTCGCAAGTTTACAAGCTGTTAAAGCCGGATGGAGTCTTTGCGCTAGACACCCCCAATCGCAGAATCACTCAACTTCAAAATCCCTACGGATTTATTCATCCTGAGCATAAATTGGAATATTACTATGACGATTTGATCGAAATGCTAGAACAGCATCACTTCAAGATTATTCAAACCAAAGGCATTGCTGAATTTTCTAAATCTGCTCAAGCCGAACGGTTTATTTCGGAAGAAATCTTTGCCGAATCGGGTCTTAACGATAATCCACGCAATTCTTATCTGTACTACGTCGCCTGTACGCGCCAAGAAAATGAGCGAATTGAGGACTAAGGAACGTTTGGATTTTGATTACACGATCTTCAAAAACAACCAGAGTTGGCGAAACCTTCTTTCTCAAGTGTCAATTTGGCGACTCATGGCTGCATCTGAATCTAAGATTGAACAAATTCACTCTACTGTAAGAATGGCAGTCTTGATACATGCATAAAAGAGCACTCGTTACAGGATTGACAGGGCAGGACGGTTCTTATCTTGCCGAACTTCTGCTTTCCAAGGGTTACGAAGTTTTTGGTCTGGTGCGCCGATCGAGTTCTGGCAATGTCGATCGCATCAGTCATCTTTCGGGTGAGGTGAAGATTCTCTCTGGCGATCTGCTCGATCAGTGTTCACTCATGGACGCGATCATGCAGGCCCAACCAAACGAAATCTATAACTTAGCCTCTCAAAGCTACGTACCTCTATCTTGGACTCAACCTGCGCTCACGGCTGAATACACTGCTTTGGGCGTGTCTCGACTCTTAGAATCGATTCGCCGCTGTTATCCAAACGCTCGGTTTTATCAAGCGTCGAGCAGTGAGGTGTTTGGGCAACCCGACGAGTCGCCTCAGACCGAGCGCACGGCCTTTCGACCACGAAATCCCTATGGGGTTGCTAAAGCTTACGCGCACTGGATGACGATCAACTATCGCCAACAATACGGGCTGTATACCTGCTGCGGTATTACGTACACCCATGAATCGCCTCGACGCGGCACGGAGTTTGTGTTTCGCAAGATCACCCGTGGAGCTGCTCTGATCAAGTTGGGGTTGGCCAATGAGTTAAAGTTGGGCAATCTCGATGCCCAGCGCGATTGGTGTTATGCCAAAGATGCCGTCAGCGCCATGTGGTTGATGCTGCAACAAGACCAACCGGACGACTACATCATCGCCAGCGGGGAAACGCATTCGGTGCGCGAGTTGGTCGAGTGTGCGTTCAAATCGGTGGGGCTGACGTGGCAAGATTATGTGTCGGTTGACCCGTCGTTTTATCGCCCGGATGAATCGGTGCAGCTTGTTGGCTCGATCGACAAGATTCGCAAGCAGCTAGACTGGCAACCTGAATATTCGTTTGAACAATTAGTCGAACTGTTGGTTGACCACGATCTGAAAGAACTGAGCGATCGCAAATCCTAAATTGGGACGTTGGAATGTTGAAAATTGCGATCGATGCGACTCCCATTTTGCCCAAACCCAGCGGCATTGGCTTGTATGTGGCTAATTTGGTTGAGGCATTGGGTGAGCTACGATCGCAAGACTCTTTTGAATTAACGCTTATCTATCAACCAGGGTTAAAGAATTGGCTACGAGGAAATTTGTCGTTCCCGGAGTATTTGCAGGAGTATTCAAATCTGCGATCGTTTCCAATTCCGGTTCGGTTATCTAATCTATTGATTCAGTTTCCTGGGTTGTTTTTGCCTCAAGTTGAACGATCTTTTGGCGCTTTAGATATTGTGCACGGTACGAACTATACAGTGTTTCCATTTCGGTATTCTCGAAAAGTAATGACGATCTATGATCTGACGTTTGTCCGGTATCCGGAGTATGCGAATTCAACCGTTAAAGCGTATGCAAATCGGGTGCAGCGCTGTCTACAGTGGACTGATTTAGTTTTAACGATTTCTGAAAGTTCTAAACAAGATATTGTTCGATTTTTGGGTGTCAAGCCTGAGAAAGTTGTCGTGACTCCTTTAGCCAGTCGATACCGTTCAGACACAGTTGTTGAATCTGAGAAGTTTGTTGAATACGACTTTTCAAAACCCTATATTTTGTTCGTCAGTACGATCGAGCCGCGCAAAAATATTATTAATCTGATTGCAGCGTTTGATCAGTTAAAACAAAAACATCGACTTGATCATCAGCTTGTCTTGATTGGCCAAAAAGGCTGGCTATATGAAGAAATCTTTGAGCGAATTGCTCGATCGTCCTACCAAAACTCGATTCATCATCTCAGCTATTTGTCCGATCGCTCAGTGGCTTTGTTTTATTCCAGGGCAGATGTTTTTGTGTATCCGTCTCACTATGAAGGGTTTGGGTTACCTGTGTTAGAAGCGATGACGTTGGGTGCGCCTGTGGTTGCGGCGAATGCGTCCTCGTTGCCAGAAGTTGCGGGGGATGCGGCGATTTTGATCAATCCTGAAGATGTAAGTGAGCTTGCCGAAGCGATTTTGCAAGTCGTTAGTAATCCTCAACTGCGCGATCGCTTGATTCAAAAAGGTAAGGCGCGATCGCAGCAATACTCCTGGGAAAATACTGCAAAAGCGACTCTGAATGCTTATAAACTTCTAATGTCGTGATGGTTTACAAGAATTTTGTCTAGTCAGTTACTCATCAACTTATCTTTTTTGGCGACCAAGCCCACAGGTCACACAATCTATGCAAAAAATTTGGTTTCTCAGCTTCAATCTTTAGAGCCGACGTTGTTAAGTTCGCAGCAGTTTTCTGGATTTAAGCATTACTCAATTCCGGGGAATATGACTCCTGATCAAGGCAGCAAAGGTCACTTTTCTCGATTGGTTTGGACTCAATTTCAACTCCCCAAACTTTATCAAAAACTTCAGGGAAATCTATTATTTTCTCCGATTCCTGAAGCGCCTTTGTTTTCAAACTGTCGATCAATTGTTACGCTTCACGATTTAATTCCTCTAAAGTTTCCCCGGTGGTCTTCTCCGCTAACCCCTTATTTCAAATACTATATTCCTCAAGTTTTGGGTCAGGCAAAACAGATTATCTGTGACTCAGAAGCGACGGCAAATGATGCTGCACATTATTATAAAATTCCGGTTCAAAAAATGACGATCGTGCCTTTAGCGTACGATTCCAGTCACTTTCAATGTCTCAATTTGCCGATTCAAAATTACTTCTTATATATCGGTCGTCACGACGCTTATAAAAATTTGCAGCGAGTCATTCAAGCCTTTTCAACGCTGCAAACAGACGCTCAGATGTGGATTGCTGGGCCCAGCGATCGCCGCCATACACCTGTTCTAATGGCTCAAATTGAAGCATTGGGTTTGACCGATCGCGTTAAATTCTTGAGTTATGTTCCTTATGCTGAGTTGCCGACGGTGATCAATCAAGCGATCGCGCTCGTGTTTCCCAGTTTGTGTGAAGGGTTTGGCTTGCCAATTCTCGAAGCGATGGCTTGCGGAACTCCGGTGATTACGTCTAATTTGTCTTCGATGCCAGAAGTGGCGGGGGATGCAGCTTTGCTAGTTAATCCTTATGACGTGGGCGCAATTGGGGAAGCAATGGAGGCGATCGCTTCGGACTCCTCTTTGAGAAGCTGTTTGCGTCAACTGAGTCTTACCAGAGCCAGTGAGTTTAGTTGGACAAAAACAGCAGAATCTACAGCGAATGTTCTGAAACAATATCTGTAACAACATCTGTAACAATCGTCAGAAAATTTAGCTTCAATATGACTTTTGGCACAGCATGAATCTGCATTAAAAAGTTAGCCTGAGAGTATGTAGCAATCCGATTTGAGTTGCGAAATTTCGGAAAGCTCCCTAAATTTCCCATTCTGGAGGACTTTAAGATGGAAAAATTCCCCAATTTTAACGTGGATTCGATGAAGTTTTTTTGCTTCGTTCTTCAGCGCTTCTGCCCCCCAACCCCCCAAAATTGGGGGACTTTAAGACAAGATTTTGGGTTCAAAGTCCCCCAATTTTGGGGGATTTAGGGGGCTGCCTGGATTAACAACCGCAGCGAAAGATTTCATCGAATTCACGTAATTTTAAGAATGATTTACGGTTCAAAGTCACCCAAACTAAAGTCCCCCAAATTTAGGGGATCTAGAGGGCGCAATCAACGTTGCATTTCACGACTAATTTAGGACTGCTATATAGAAAGCTTTGAGGTAAACTAAAATGCAATTATCCATTCAGAACGATCGCTTACACATTGATCTCAGTCTGTGGGAGCGGATTTGGGCTTTTTTCTTCAATCAAACGCTCGAAATTCCACTCGATCATATTCGACAAGTGACGATCGCAAAGCCTGACAGCAATTGGCTCGATTTGCGGATGCCAGGCACATTTTTGCCAGGTGTAATCAGAGCGGGAACTTATTACAACGATCGCGGGCGAGAATTTTGGTATGTGCAGGAGAGCGATCACTTTCTAACCCTCGAACTTGAGGACGAATTCTACAAAAAAATTGTCTTAACGGTACAAGATAATCAGGTTTGGGCTGAGAGAATTCAACATCACTTGACTCTGGTCTAGACCCCGTTTGCCTGCTTGATTAAATACATCCGGTCGTTGCTCCACTCAGACAAGGCTTGTTTCATCAGCGCTTGATGAGCTGACACCGCATCAATGCCTCGATTGGACAGCCAGCGTCGAAACCGTCTTGGGTGGGACTGGGCAATCTTTGCTCGGCTCTTGACAGACACCCCAAACCCATTGAGATGCCCGCTCTGGCTTTGCACGATGGCAATATCATCCAACACAAAGTCGGCAGGTGACGCGCATCTTTCCACTCATTCTCGCTTTGACTCAGAAATTGCGACAGCGCATCATAGAGGCGGAAAGTCGGTGACATTGTTTTGACTGATTTGTTTTGACTGATTTGTGTGGCTACTTCTCAGCTTAAATCATGCCCTACTTCTCTCCTAGCTTCCTTTCTCGCTTTCCTGAGTTTTGTCAGTCAAGCAGGGGATGAGGGAGAACTTCGATGATCTGTTCTCCCTTTGGGGGTAATCCGCTGCGCGAGGAGGGATGAAAGGATGAATTCAAATTGTTCGCTTTGCAAGTTTTACGCCTCACTCCTCACCCTCTACTTCTCTACCTTTACCCCCTTCCAAAATGCAATGTATCCGGTGATGTTCTTGGCAGCATCTTTGGGCGTGGGGTAATACCAGGCGGCATCTTTGTTTTCTTGTCCATCGACTTCTACGGTGTAGTAGCTGGCGACTCCTTTCCAGGGACAGGTGGTATGAGTGCTGCTGTCTTTGAAGTATTCACGCTTGATCGAGTCAGCCGGAAAATATTGATTGCCTTCCACGACTTCACAACGATCGCTTTCAGCAATGACGGTTCCGTTCCAAGTAGCTTTTGGCATGTTGATGTGCTGTTTTCTAAAGTGATTCACTCAAAGCCTAGCGAAGAATCGCGACTCTCAGCAAGTTCGTGAGTAGGATCGACTGTTCTCATGCTTAGTTTTCAGGGGCGATCAATTCAAGTCCTCAACTCGTTTTTGAACAGAACCCCGCTCAACTATCAAGTTCAACCGATGCGTCAAATCGTTAAGAGACGATCGCTCAAATAGCCTGACTGAGACACAATGGATTCTGTCCTCAGAAGTCTTGCAACAAAAAATCTCAACGATACTGTTAAGCAAAGCGCATCGTTTACGCGATTTTACGGTCAGCTTCAAACGTTCTTTTAGGAGTTAACGCGATGAGTGCTCATTCTAGTCAGCCAGCCGTCGATTATCATGCGGTGCAATCTCTGCCAGAAGTTTGGACGATCGCCGCTCGCAACTTTGCCCAGATTCCTGCTGTCCACAACCCCCACAGCAAGCCCGCCGTCACGCTCACCTATGCCGAGCTATATCAACGGATGCAGCAGTTTGCGGCTGGGTTACAGTCATTGGGCATTTCAGCCGTCTCTTCAGAATCGATTCCGCCTCGCATTGCGCTGTTTGCGGATAACAGCCCTAACTGGCTAGTGGCTGACCAGGGAATCATGCGATCGGGCGCGGCCAATGTGGTGCGAGGCGCTCAGGCTGACCCCGATGAATTGCTATTTATTTTGAGAGATAGCGGCGCGATCGGGCTAGTGGTCGAAAATCAAGACTTGCTCAAGAAACTGCAACATGGCTTAAATGATCTGCCGATTCAGTTTGTGATTTTGCTGTCTGATGAATCCGTCGCCTCCGAAGACTCGCTCAAGATGCTCACGTTTTCTCAGGTGATGGCGCTGGGCAAAACGTTTGAACTGCAACCTGTCCACCAAACTCGTCAAACTTTAGCGACCTTGATGTACACCTCTGGCACGTCAGGAATGCCCAAAGGGGTGATGCTCAGTCACGGAAATTTGCTCCATCAGATCACAGGCGCCTATGCGGTCGCCCAGCCTCAACCCGGAGAGCGCGTTCTTAGCATCCTCCCGATCTGGCACGCTTATGAGCGATCGTTTGAATATTTCGTTCTCGCCTATGGAGTCACCCAAACCTACACCAACATTCGCAGCGTCAAAAAAGATATCAAAGACTGTAGACCTCACTATATGGTCGGTGTGCCGCGCTTGTGGGAGTCGATTTACGAAGGCATTCAAAAACAGTTTCGCGACCAGCCTGCCAGCAAACAAAAGCTAGTTAAGTTCTTTCTCGACATCAGTCATCAGTATGTTGAAGCCAACCGAGTCGCCCAAAATCTGTCGCTCAAAAACCTGAATCCGTCTGCGCTTGATCGCCTGATTGCTCGGATCAAAGCGGCATCACTGTGGGTCTTTCACAAGCTGGGAGACAAACTGGTTTATCAAAAAGTGAGAGCCGGAACGGGCGGACAGATCAAGTTTTGGGTGAGTGGGGGCGGCTCGATCGCCGATCACTTAGAAGACTTTTTTGAAATCGTGGGCATTCCTCTCATCGGCGGCTATGGCTTGACCGAAACTTCCCCGATTACTCACGCCCGTCGTCCGTGGCGAAATGTCAGAGGAGCCGATGGCGAGCCGCTTCCCGATACAGAAACCCGCATCGTCGATCCCGAAACCTTCAAACCCTTGCCGACAGGAAAACGGGGGCTAGTATTACTGCGCGGGCCACAAATCATGCAGGGCTATTACAACAATCCCGAAGCGACGGCAAAAGCGATCGACCCTCAAGGCTGGTTCAACTCCGGCGATTTGGGCATGGTGACCGCTGCCAACGATCTGATCATTACGGGACGCGCCAAAGATACGATCGTCCTCACCAACGGCGAAAACATTGAACCGCAACCGATCGAGAATGCTTGTCTGCGAAGTCCCTATATTGACCAAGTGATGCTCGTCGGTCAAGACCAAAAAGTTCTGGGAGCGCTGATTGTTCCCAATGCAGAAGCCCTTGAAAAATGGGCGATCGAGCAAGGCCTCACCGACCCTCATCTTTCTTCTCTAATCGCTCAGTCATCCGTCCAGGAACTCTTTCGTCTAGAAGTGAATCGATTGGTCAAAGAGCGTCCAGGCTACCGACCCGACGATCGCATCGGGCCCATGCGCTTAATTGCTGAACCGTTTACGATCGAAAATGGTCTACTCACCCAAACCTTGAAAATTCGTCGAAATGTTGTGATGGATCGCTACCAAGGTATCATTGACGAGATGTTTGTTTGACAGACGGGATCGTTCTTCGACAGCAAGATTTCTTTACTCACGCTTAACTTACAGTATCTATGGATGTCTCAAAGTCTCATCTGCTCTTGCAGCGAAACGTCAACGTCAAGGCGATCGTCACGCCCCGTTGGAAGGATGAAGCCCAACAACAACTCCAGACACAACTCAATCAAATTGATACTCAGTTGCAGCAGTTAGAGATGCAGTTGCAGCAGGTTGTCTCTGAGATTCAACGGCAAACTATTCAACCGCCTGGCCCGGAAACGATTCAGCAGATCGAAAATATTAAGGTGCAGTTTAATCAAAGAAAAAGTGAGCTTTTGGAGCAAAAGAATCAGATTCTTCAGCAGCTTCAGCAAGTTCAAATGCTCGACTTAGATCAAGAAGTTAGCCAGGGACAGGTCAACAGCATTTTTCGCATCGAAGCAGGCGACAATTTGATCGAAAAAATGAACGTTGAAATTTTGCTGCGCGATGGCATCGTCGAAGAAATTCGCGGCGACGTTTAGAATCATAAATTAAATAAATCGTGATCTGTAGGGTGTGTTGAGCCTTGAAACGCACTGCCACCGATCGAGTTTGATGCGTCTCGCGATCGCCCAACATACCCTACAGATCTTTGGTTTTGTTCAATCCACAGCCCCTAGCGTTTCAATAGAATGCTGTGAAGGGCGTGAAGTTCGTTGAGCCAAGGTGTGTTACAACGCACGGTTTTTGAGGGGCAAAATGCTTTACGCTGACACGCAACCCTGGACAGTCAATGCGACCCCTTGCAGGTATCTCGAAGAGGTCGTGGTTTCTAGTCTCAAAAACGGTTCAAAACCCACAAGCCTCAAAAATACCCAAGTTGTCCCCAATCCGATAAAATTTGATCTGCAAGTTTGCGTGTAAACGCCCCCACTCCCCCCAGCGAGTCGCTAACCCCTCTGACCCGGACACCCCGCAATGATTAACGAAATCTTCATGCCTGCGCTCAGTTCTACGATGACCGAAGGAAAAATTGTTTCCTGGGTCAAATCTCCCGGCGACAAAATCGAGAAGGGCGAAACGGTCGTCGTGGTCGAGTCTGACAAAGCAGATATGGATGTGGAGTCTTTTTATGAAGGCTATCTGGCTGTCATCGTCACACCTGCGGGTGAATCAGCCCCGGTGGGAATGGCGATCGCGCTGATTGCAGAAACCGAAGCCGAAATCGAAACCGCCCAACAGCAAGCCGAAAGCCCCGCCGCTGTCTCTGCCCCTGCGGCCGCCACGACTCAAGCGAGACAAGAAGCCGTCGCTGCCTCATCCGCCCCCACTGCCACAAATGGCAACAGCCCGATTCGCGAAAACGGTCGGATCGTCGCGTCGCCTCGCGCCAAGAAGTTAGCCAAGGATTTGAAGGTAGACTTGACGACGCTGAGAGGCAGCGGCCCCCACGGTCGGATCGTCGCCGAAGATGTCGAAGCGGCCGTTGGCAAGGTTGCGCCTGCTCCGACGGTTGTCCCGACTGCTGCACCCGTCGCACCTGCGGTCAAAAAAGCGCCTGTTGCTCCTGCTCCAATTCCCCTCCAACCTGGACAAACCACACCGATGACCACGCTGCAAAATGCGGTTGTGCGATCGATGTTGAGCAGTCTGGAGGTGCCGACTTTTCATGTGGGATACACGATCACGACGGATGGACTGGACAAACTCTACAAACAACTTAAGTCAAAGGGCGTGACGATGACGGCCCTGTTGGCGAAAGCAGTCGCGGTCACGTTGCAAAAGCATCCGTTGCTCTATGCGAGTTACGTTGATCAGGGCATTCGTCAAAATGGTGCAATTAACGTTGCGGTTGCCGTTTCGATGGATGATGGCGGACTAATCACGCCCGTGTTGCAAAACGCCGACCAGATGGATATTTATTCGCTGTCTCGCACTTGGAAAGATCTGGTCGATCGCGCCCGTTCTAAGCAGCTACAGCCTGATGAATACAGTTCTGGAACCTTTACGCTGTCTAATTTAGGGATGTTTGGCGTGAGTTCTTTTGATGCAATCTTGCCACCGGGCCAGGGGTCGATTTTGGCGATCGGGGCTTCTCGTCCTCAAGTCGTCGCTACCGAAGATGGGCTATTAGGAGTTAAGCGCCAAATGCAGGTGAATATTACCTGCGATCATCGAATTATCTATGGAGCCAATGCGGCCGCCTTTCTCCAGGATTTGTCAAAGCTGATTGAATCAAATTCGCAGTCTTTGACGATGTAGCTTGATTAAATGTAGTCTTGATTAGATGTAGTCTTGACTAAATGTAGTTTGATCAGGGAACCGATCGCTTGATTCAATCGATTCCCCATTTTGCCTAACTTTTAGCGAATCGTTGAGCCAGAGATGGGTTGAGGAACTAGACCCACCAGACGCGACTGCACATCAGCGGGAAGAATCACGCCGTTGATCGCATGAATCACACCATTGCTGGTTTGAATGTCGGCACCCACAACAGGAGCACTTGTGAGGGCGATCGGTTCACCGATGAGCGATCGTAGTTCTCGTGACCCGACCTCATTAGACAGCACTTTGCCGCGCACGATGTGGTTTTCGAGAATTCTCACCAAGAGATCGCGGTTTTCGGGCTGCACGAGTGCCTTAAAAGTGCCTTGAGGTAAGGCTGCCAACGCTTCATCAGTTGGGGCAAAGACAGTGTAGCTACTGCTGCCATTCAATACAGTACTCAAAGCACCATTCTGATCAGCCACTCTCAACAGGGCGTTAAATAGCTCAAAAGAAGGGCTTTGACGAACGATCGCATCCAACGTCTGAGACGAAGACGACGAGGGAACTACGATGCCTTGAGGTGAGCCTGGTGAAGGTACAGGTCTTTGGACAGGGCTTTCAGGAGTCGTGTTATTTGGAGTCGTGTTGGTAGGAGCATCCAGTCCGCCGGGAGCCTGGGGACGGTTTGCAGGTGTGTTGATGCCACCCGGATTGGTTTGGTCGCTGGAGCTACCAGGCGTTGTGTTGTTGGGAGTCGTGTTGGTAGGAGCATCTAGCCCACCGGGAGCTTGGGGACGATTTGCAGGCGTGTTGATGCCACCCGGATTGGTTTGGTCGTTAGGAACGTTGGGTTGAGGACGCGCTGCTGGGGCTTCGCTGCCGCTGGATGGGTTGAGTTGGGAGGGTTCGTTAGGTGTTGAGTTGACGTTAGAATCTCTTCCAGTCGAGCCGCTTGAGGGAGAAGCAGATTGTGCAAACGTGGGTAGGGCAACCGCAAGGCTAAATCCCAATACCCCGATCGTGCTTGCTAGCTTTTTGAATGAGTTCTTCATCACAACTAATTATTATTCAGAACTCCTAAGACTATGACAGGGACGATCGCTCTACCTCCCTCAGCCGAGATAGTCCTAAAGTAGGGCTTTGGCACGGTACGATCGATTCACTTGAGAAAGGCTAGAATTGACTGTTCGCTAGATCAAACCTCCAATCAAGCTGGGTTGGGTTCCTGAAAAGAGATTCCTTCGTAGATTTCGGCGACGGTCATCGCGATCTCAACTGAGGCAAATTTCACAACTTCTTCAGGTGATTCATACACGCGATAGATCCATGAATTGTGATCTGATTTAGTGTATTGCTGAACTTCTAACGCATATTGATTGATCAACACATATTCCTGAAGTTGGGGAAGCGATCGAGAGTATCTAAACTTATCGCCTTTATCATAATCTTCCGTTGACTTGGATAACACTTCGATGATTAAGCAAGGATTCTCAACGGTATCGGTACGGTTTTGATAAAGGACAGGCTCACCTTGAATCACCATCACATCGGGATACGTGAACTTGCGATGCTTGGGAATCCACAACCGGACATCGCTAGAGAAGAATCGATAGCCCTTGCCCCGTAGCTTAGACTTCAAGATCCATAAATTGGTGATAATCTCATTGTGATTGAGTGAGCCGCCTGTCATGGGAATGATTTCTCCGTCTTGATACTCACTTTTGTATTCAGCCTGTTCTTCACGAGAGAGATACTCTTCTGGGCTGTAGTGTTTTTTGACTTCTGTGGCTTGCATAAGATCTACCAACGATCGATTTCCTAAATGATAAGCGAGATGCGATTGCTCACACCTCGCTGAATTGGTAATGGGTTAGTTAGACCTCCTGCGCGAATCTGGAAACGCCCCCTAAATCCCCCACAAGTGAGGGACTTTGAGCCAAGACTTGCGGTTTCAAAGTCCCCCAGAATGGGGGATTTAGGGGGCACAAGCCGACCCAAACGGAGCAAGACCTAAGCGGCAGGTGACATCGAAAATTCTATTCATACCGGAGGTCTATTGAATTGAAGCCTACGCGCTAAAGTACTTTGCTGCAGGGTGATAGGCAATGATTGCCGTTGTGGATTGTTCGGGGTAGAGTTGTTCGCTTTCATCCATGTGTAGATGGAGGCGATCGGCTCCCAGCAGATCTAATAACTTGTACTGATCCTGAATGTTGGGACAGGCAGGATAGCCAAAACTATAGCGAGAGCCTTGATAGCGTTGGGCCAGCATGTCGCGAATGTTGTCGGGGTCTTCTGATGCAAAGCCTAACTCTCGACGAATTCGGGCATGGAGCCATTCGGCTAAAGCTTCTGCCAGTGAGACGGCCATCCCGTGGAAGTAGAGATAGTCGGTGTAGTTGTTGGCTTCAAACAGGGTTTTGGCAAATTCGGTCGCGACCTCGCCCATTGTTACCGCCTGCATCGGAAAGACATCGATTTGACCTGATTCTTTAGACGCAAAGAAGTCGGCAATGCAGAAACGACGCAGCGATCGTTGCCTCGGAAACTTAAACTCCGCTACAACAGTCTTGGCTGTCTCCGAATCATATAGATAAAGCGAATTGCCCTCAGATTGACACGGGAAGTAGCCGTAAACGGCTTGAGGATGCAGTAAGTTTTCTTCGACAATGCGCCGCTTCCAGGTTTCTAGAATGGGATACACTTTGTCGGCTAAAAACTGGTCGTATTCCTCACGAGTTTGTTCACGCGGTTTGCGAAATTGCCACTGTCCTGCAATCAGGGCTTGCAAATCCAAGTGCCAGAACAAATCTTGCCAGGGAATGTCAGACGGTTGCAAAATTTGGGTGCCCCAAAAGGGAGGCGTGGGGCGGGGGATGTGGGGATCGATCGACTGCGATCGAGTGGTGTCTTCTTCGGAGTGAGGCGTGAGGGGTGAGGGGTGAGGAGTGGGTTCTTCGGGTTCGGGTTCGACGACTGAGAAGAGGGAAGCGTCGCCGTTTAAGAAGCCTTTGAGATCGTCCCATTCGGCGTTCTCTTTGGCGGGCATTAGCTTATCCATGAAGTGTAGATCTGAGAAGGCATCCTTCCCATAGACCACTTTGCCTTTGTATGTTTTTTGGCAATCGTCGTGGACAAACTTGGGTGTGAGCGCTGCGCCTCCTAGAATGACGGGAACAGTGATTCCTTTTTCGTTGAAGACGGCGAGATTTTCTTTCATGAAGGCGGTTGATTTGACGAGTAAGCCGCTCATCGCGATGCAATCCACTTTGTGTTCTAAATAGGCATCAATGATGTTATCCACGGGCTGTTTAATTCCCAGGTTAATCACTTTGTAGCCGTTGTTCGTCAGAATGATATCGACGAGATTCTTACCAATGTCGTGAACGTCTCCCTTCACCGTTGCGATTAGGAAAACACCCTTCGATCGCCCCGCTTCCTTCTTCTCCATCAATGGCTCTAAGAAAGCGACGGCAGACTTCATCGTCTCGGCAGATTGCAGCACAAAGGGCAGTTGCATTTGACCAGAGCCAAACAGTTCACCAACGATCTTCATGCCGTCCAGTAGGTAGACGTTGATGATTTCTAGCGGCGGATACTTTTCTAGAGCAACTTTGAGCGCGTCTTCGAGTCCGATGCGTTCGCCGTCGATGATGTGACGCTTGAGCCGTTCTTCGATCGGCAGTTTGGCATCTTCGCTGCGATCGCGTTTGGTGGTTGCGCCTTCAAATAGAGTTGTCAGCTCGGATAAGGGATCAAACACGCAGATATCGCCGTCGAATTGACGCTGATCAAAAATCAGTTGACGACAAATTTCTTGATGTTTGGGATCGATCTTGGCCAGGGGCAAAATTTTGGCCGCACTGATGATGGCGCTATCCATTCCCACCTGCATCGCTTCGTGTAAGAACATCGAATTCAACACTTGACGGGCGGCGGCATTTAGACCAAATGAAATGTTGGAAACGCCTAATGTAATGTGACAGCCCGGAAGATGTTCGCGGATCATGCGAATGGAGTCGATCGTCGCCTTTCCATTCTCGCGATCTTCTTCAATCCCAGTTGAAATCGGCAACGCTAACGGATCAAAAAAGATCTCATGAGCGGGAATGCCAAATTCAACAGCCTGACGATAAGCACGTTGGGCGATCGCGAATTTCTTTTCGGCAGTTCGGGCCATACCGTCTTCGTCGATCGTTCCCACGACAACGCCTGCGCCATATTCTCTTGCAAGTTCCAACACTTTCAGAAAACGGTCTTCGCCGTCTTCGTAGTTGGTGGAATTCAACAGGCACTTACCGCCCGCAACTTTTAGCCCGGCCTCCATTTTTTCCCATTCGGTGGAGTCGAGCATCAAGGGCAGCGTGACGTTTGTGACGAGACGAGACACCAGTTCGTGCATGTCTTTGACCCCATCGCGGCCGACATAATCCACGTTCACGTCGAGAATATGTGCGCCTTCTTTGACCTGCGATCGCGCCAGTGCTACCAATCCATCCCAGTCTTCCGCATTCAATAAATCGCGACACTTTTTAGAGCCGCTGGCATTCAATCGCTCGCCGATAATCAAGAATGAATTGTCTTGTTCATACGGTTGGGCGCTGTAAATTGATGCGGCCGACGGCACGTAGTTGTAAAGCGGACGGCTAATAATTTGTCCATCAGTACGAATCGGACGTTCTTTCGGCTTTAGCGTAGTCGAGAATTCTGCGAGTTGTTGAATATGATCTGGACGAGTGCCACAGCAACCCCCAATCACTTGCACACCCAGATCTTCAACAAAGTGCATTAATGACATCCGCAGTTCCATCGGTGTCAGCTTGTAGTGCGCGTGTCCTCCGACATTTTCGGGCAAGCCTGCGTTTGGAATGCAAGACACGACAAAGGGCGATTGCGCTGATAGATACTTGATGTGTTCTGCCATGCGATCGGGCCCCGTTGCACAATTCAAGCCGAGAATGTTGATCGGAAACGGCTCCAAAATCGCCAACACGGCACTAATGTCAGAGCCGACCAGCATCGTACCCTGAATTTCCATCGTCACGGAAACCATCAGAGGACGGCGATCGCCCTTCTTTTTAAACACTTCTTCGATGCCATTTAATGCTGCTTTGATTTGCAGCACGTCTTGACAAGTCTCGACCAAAAACAGATCAACTCCTCCGTCATACAGGCCCTCAGCCTGTTCGGAGAAAGCCGCCTTGAGCGTGTCGTAAGTGATGTTTCCCAACGTGGGAAGTTTGGTGCCAGGGCCGATCGAGCCTGCAACAAATCGCGGTTTTTCAGGAGTCGAAAACTCATCCGCCACTCGTCTCGCAAGTTCTGCGGCGGCTTTACTCAAATCGTAGGCCTTGTCCGCCAAATCGTACTCAGCCAAGACAAACGAACTACTCCCAAACGTATCCGTCTCGATTACATCCGCTCCAGCCGCCAAAAAGTCTCGATGAACTTTGGCAACGGCTTCGGGTTTAGTGTAAACGAGATATTCATTACAGCCTTCATATTCGGCTCCGCCAAAGTCTTCTGCGGTGAGGTTTTGAACTTGTAAGTTCGTCCCCATTGCACCATCAAAAACGATGACGGGTCGATCGGGGCTGTGAAGACGAGCTAGAAAAGCACTGTTCATAGGGCAGCCATATAGAAAGGACGATTGAGAAATGTGCCACGGAGGTTTTTATTTCTTAACCTACTATTGTGATGAAGGTCTTCGATCGGGGAAAGTCGCCCCTGTGACAATTCATCATCGCAACACATTTCTCTCTTTCACTTTGGCATAACGAGAGAGAGTGAGGGCGGAGGGCGGAGGGCGGAGGAGTGTTTATTGTTGGGGGGGTCTGGTGGATTGTTGGAGTTTTTTGGCGGCGGCGATCGCTTCTTGCTGGTAATCGGTTAGACCCTGGCGTTGGTAGAGGTTGGCGGCGCGTTGGTAGTCGGCGATCGCTTCCTTGATTTGGTTGCTGGCGGCGTGGGCGTTGGCTCGATTGTAGTAAGCGTCTGCAAAATTTTTGTCGAGCTTGATCGCTTGCGTGTAGTCTTTGATGGCAGCAGAACGATCGCCGGATGCAGAATGCTCAATGCCTCGGTTGTAATAGAAGTTGGGATTTTTGGGCGATCGCGCAATCGCTTGCGTGTAGTTGGCAATGGCGGAGGAACGATCGCCGCGCACAGATGCGTCACGGGCTTGTTGAAACCAATCTTCGGCAACGGTTTTGCGCTGTTCGGAAACTTGATTTTCGACGGTGGGCGGCGTGGAAGCCAGGGGACGAAACAACACAATCATCAAGGCAACCGATAACCCCAAAACGCTCCCTGCTAAGAGTGGCGAAACTTTTGATTGAGGAAGATTCACAGAAGTCGAAAACTGTTTTAGGGAGGTTTTGACTCGATTCTGAAAGCCAGTTAGAGCCGTTTTTGCGGGAGCCGTTTTTGGAAGGCGACCATTTTGAGCGGGAAGGTCAACCGTTCGCTCCTGACTGGACAAAGGGGTCACTTTTGGAGTGGGTTCTCGATCGTCTTGAGGCGTGCGTTCGTTATTGTTCATGGGGCGTTTCCTGATTCTCCAGTGGGTAGGGTGGATCAAAAACAATCTGGTAGGTAAAAGTCGGACTCAGACGTTTCAGGACGCTCAGATGCGATTTGGCATGACTGCGGCGACGATACCGCGCAATGACTCCTCGCGGCATGTTCGGGTAAAAAACAAATGATACACCAGGGATGTAGATGATTTCTGTACGCAGAAGTTTCCACCGTTTCGGACGGCGGTTCTCTTGGTATCATGAGGGTTATCTTCCTTCTTACGAGGAAAGAACAGCAGTCACCCTTCGAGTTTTCCAGGCACGGGGGCGATCTTTGTTTCAAGGACACTTTTATTAAATGACTAGATCTGGTCATTGTCAAGCATGGGTTTGGTGCGGCTGCGAATTCGAGAGTTCGCTAATAAGCGAGGCTGGACAATCAAAGAAGTTTCTGACCGTTCAGGCGTGGTTTATAGCACTCTCAGAACTTATGCTCGTTCTCCCGGAATGGCAATGGTTGATGCAACAGCGTTGATTAAATTGGCGAAGGTTTTTGAGGTGACGATCGAAGACTTGATCGAAGTCGTTGAAGAGTGACCAATGCTGAGATGTTTACACTTACAGACTTTCAAGGACGACAGATTCGCCTAACGGAGGAGCGACGGCAATACAGTCTGGAACATCCGGAGATGACGACGTTAGAAGATAGACTTGAATTGACTTTAATAGAGCCAGAAAAGGTCAGGCGTTCTCAAAGTGACCCAAGTGTAATCTTGTATTAGAGCGCACTTCAAAAGCTTAAATAGACGGAGCATGACCGCGAACTGAATCAAGATCAGAAAATCTCGTCTATCCCGAACGCAGCGAGGACATTTGCTTGGATCAATCAAAATCGACGCTTGAGTAAAGACGACGAATTACGACCGGAAATGAGCGAGGCGATGATTTAGCAATCTATGATTCGACTCATGCTGCAACGGCTCGGTGAACGCAAGGAGCAAGCTTAATCATTAATTTAGAAATGCGCTCTTAAGACAAGAGGTTTGATTCAAAGTTCTCCACTAATCGGGAAAGCTGATTTTGCGAGAGGTGCGCTAAAGGTGCGATCGCGTAAATCAAAGTCCCCCAGAATAGGGGATTTAGGGGGTGAAAAACTGAATAACCAAGCGAGAAAGCTCTTTGACTTTACGTTAAAACTGCTTTAAAAATCGCAAATTGCTGTCATAAAGTCGCCGAATATCATCGATTTGATGTTGCACCATCGCCAACCTTTCGACCCCAAACCCCGCCGCAAATCCCGTGTAGATTTCTGGGTCATAGCCCACCGATTTGAGAACATTTGGATCAACCATGCCGCAGCCCAAGATCTCCAACCAGCGACCTTTCCACTGCACATCAACCTCAGCAGACGGCTCAGTAAACGGGAAGAAACTGGGACGAAAACGAATCGGCAGATCACCAAAAAGTTCCTGCAAGAATACTTTAATCGTGCCTTTAAGATCCGTGAAAGTCAGCCCCTCATCGACCGCCAAAATTTCAATCTGATGAAAGACGGCCGAGTGAGTTGCATCCACCGTATCGCGACGATAAACCCGCCCAGGCACCGCAATTCTAATCGGCGGCTCATTCGACTCCATATAACGGACTTGCACCGTCGAAGTGTGGGTTCTCAGCAGGTTGCCATCTGGCAGATAGAGCGTGTCCTGCATGTCTCGTGCGGGGTGATCCGGCAAGAAGTTAAGCGCCTCAAAGTTGTAGTAGTCCGTCTCCATTTCCGGCCCTTCCGCCACCGTGTAACCCAGACCCACGAAGATATCTAACACTAAATCCGTCGTACTGTTGAGTGGATGCACTCGACCTTGGGGACGAAACACTCCCGGCATCGTCACATCGATCGTTTCTGCCTCCAATTTTGCCTGAATGGCCGCCGCTTGCAGGTCAGTTCGCTTGCGATTGAGATCTCCCTGAATCGCTTCTTTCACCTCATTGGCGCGGGCCCCAATCCGGGGACGTTCTGCCGGATCAAGCTTGCCCATTCCCCCCAATACTTGAGGAATCGGACCCTTCTTGCCCAAATATTTGACACGAAGTTGCTCTAGTTGATCGAGCGTGTCAGTGGCTGCGATCGCCTGTTGTGCTTCTTGCCGGATGGCTTCGAGTTGAGATTCGAGTTCGATCGTCTGAGCAGTCATACTAAGAAAGGGCCGAATTGTTTTACTAGTTTACTGGATTCGATGAAATTACTGATCAGCAATGACGATGGGGTTTATGCGTTGGGGATTCGGACGCTTGCCAACACCTTAGCAAACGCGGGGCATCAAGTGACGGTGGTGTGTCCCGATCGAGAACGCTCTGCTACAGGACATGGGCTGACCTTACACGACCCAATTCGAGCAGAGGTGATGACTGAGATTTTTCATCCCGCCGTCAAAGCTTGGGCCTGTTCGGGAACGCCATCTGACTGCGTAAAACTGGCCCTTTGGGCGCTGCTTGAGAGTCCCCCTGACTTTGTACTGTCGGGCATCAATCATGGCTCAAATTTAGGAACCGATGTGCTGTATTCGGGCACCGTTTCGGCCGCGATGGAGGGCGTGATCGAAGGGATTCCCAGTGTAGCGTTTAGTTTGACTAGCTTTGCTGCCAAAAATTTTCAACCTGCGGCCGATTTTGCTTGCTTGCTAGTACGTCAGTTTGAGAAAAATCCGCCGTCTGAGTTAACGCTACTCAATGTGAATGTGCCAGCCATTGAACAAGACAAGATTAAGGGAGCGATCGTCACTCGTCAAGGAGTCCGCCGCTACACCGATGTCTTTGAGAAGCGCACCGATCCCAGAGGCAAAAACTATTACTGGCTAGCGGGCGAACTGCTCGAAGATATCGATGACCCCGATGTGCCAACGGATGTACCGACCGACGTACAGGCAATTCGCGACAACTATATTACAATCACGCCGCTGCACTACAATCTCACCTCTCCATCCGGGCTGAGAACCATACAGAAGTGGACGCAGGATTCCGGGATTTAACGTAAACCCAAAATCTTGTTCCTGAACATACCGGAAAAGCGAACAGTTCTACTTTGGAAGAGCTAGAGAATAATTCAGACGCAAACTTCAATAAGTTTTTCGCTGCGGACTACATCTTTAGCCTTTTCCAAATTACACCACCTGTCATTCTGCTCTGCCCTAGACACAAAGAATCCAGAAATCGCTAAACATTTGCTGGATTCTTAGGCTCAACTACTCAGGGTCTTTTTAACTAAGCGTGGACTGCGGTTCTGGCTGATTTGCTTTTTTACGATCGGGTCGCTTCCGTTCGCTCTTGCGAATACCACCCGCAATCTTATATTCGGGACTATCTTTACCAAACTCGATCGCAACCCCCAACAACATTTTCTCAGTCAGTTCTTGCAGTTCTTTCTCAGCTTCTTGCATCGCAACGCGATCGGCATCTAACATCGCGACCGTTGCATTATAGGCATCCACCCGCTGACGAGTTTTCTCAATTAATGTCGCATACGCTTGAACAGAAAGTCCTTTACCCATATCCAAGCTAGAACTAATGGATTTGATAGCAGACAGGCGATTTTTGGCTTTTTCAAGATGGGATGAATTGCGTTTTCCGAGTCCAGGCATCAGTAGAGACCCTCTCTTAATCTTTAATTGAACAATGCTAGAGTTCCCCGATCGATGGATTGACTAGCGATCGAACTCATAAAACTAATGAAGTCTCAATCTGCAAATCAACAGACAGCCTTGTAACTAAGCATCAGGATACTGAAACTAAGGAAGCGCGTTCGTCAACTCAATCACACGAAGCTGAAACTAAGGAAGCACTTTCCTCAACTCGATTACGCAATACCAAATCAAAGGAAGCCCTTTCGTCAACTCGATCACACGAAGCTGAAACTAAGGAAGCGCGTTCGTTAACCCGATTTCGGCTTAAGACAAATCAGTTTTGCATTAGGTGAAGTCGATCAAGCTAAAGGATTGCTGGGTGAGTTTGTTGATAGAAGAAGGGAGAGCGATCGGTCAGACAAACCTGAAATCAGGACACCTAAAAGCGACTCGGCATAATCGTTCAAAGTAGGAAATTGTCCAATTTAGATTCAGTATAAATTCTTAAACCAGAAGTTATGCCAATAATAAGCAGGCTAACCTTTATTAGAGATATATTATCCCTTTGTAGACGTTATCATTCCGAGTAAAAAGACTAATCTTTCCTCAGTCTTTTTGGCGAGAGGCAGAAATGGTAAAGTTCTCCCACGCAAGCGAGATGGCAACCTATCTCCAAGCTTATCTAGATACTGGTTACTTCATGGGTTCCGCACTGGTTGCTCATGCAGGTGAGATTTTGCTGAATCAGAGCTGGCAGCTAAAATTGTAGGAAATCATTTATCGTGTCCTACGAAGGGACAACATGCAGGAATCTACTGTTTATCAATCAATTTATCAATCAATTTAGAGAGACGCACAAAAGGAAGACAAGCGGGCGATCGCACTCAATCTTCTGCGAGAAGGCATATCTGTTGAAATCGTTGTTAGTCTGCTTCGGTTGCAGGTTAGGTCAGTAGCTCCAAGATTATTGGCAAGTTCCATAGCGCCAAGTCACGCTATACTTTTTGGTTCAGATAATAAAATGTAAAATCTGCCGTGACTGATGAAAGCCTTTACCTTAAGAGATTTTTAGATCCTATAAAGGTGTGTAGACGATACAAACCCAAATTCGGTCTAGGCAATAGAGAGGAAGGGCTAGATCTGGCACGGTTCTTATCAATCTATGGAGCAGACCCATTCTATTCATGGATTGGTCTTGATTCAGACTTGATGTATGCTGCTCACAAAGCCGCAGGGGGCATGACCTCAGTTTATAGGCAGGTTGGGAAAGGTTGTGAAAACCTATTCAGACAGATAATAATTGACCAAGCGCAATACGAAGATCCAAGATACGCCCTATGGTCTTACATTACAAAGACCAAAAATGACAAGAATAAGACTTTATCGTTGGATGCGCGGCTAGAACTGAACGAAATTCGGAATGCTGACGTTAGAGCCAGAGTCATTCAGTGGATAGCAGACTACAGTCGCTCTCTCAGTGTGCCTGCACCCTTGAATGGAGCCGTGTTTGAAGTCCGGCAGGGATATAAAAGCAAAGATAGCAAGAGACAGAATGCTGACATAGATAATATTGCTGTCGCCTGGGCAAACGGCTATCTACCAGTCTTTGCAATTTTTTCATCTCAAATTGACGCAGATTTAGTTCTGCGTTATCGAAATAGTCGTGGAGGAATAATCATTGGTACAACGTCCGGTAGTAGCCAAATTTCGCTGTTTGTTTTTTCCAAGGAAATTTTGGGTTATGACTTAGCAGATTTTTTCCATCGGAACTCTGAGGTGATTAAGAGTGAAGTGTATAGCACATTAGAAATTCTACTCAGGGCAGAGTGATGACATCTACAGTTCCACAACGATCAGACTACACTTTCAAAGCTAATCGCAGTCTTGGGCGACACGGCTGGCTTCGCCTTACGCCAGCGTATGGAGTAAAGCTTGTTGAAAGCCTTTTGTCTTCGGTAGATACGGGAGCGATAATTCTTGACCCTTTTTCTGGAACGGCTACGACAGGTCTTGTTGCTGCTGAACGAGGAAACCAAGCATTTGCCTTTGATATCAACCCATTTCTTATTTGGCTTGGAAATGCTAAGTACCGAAATTATACTGAAGACTGCCTACTAGATATTCGTGAAAGAGTGTGGGAGGCTTTGGATGATTGTAGAAGTCAAGTAGACCAAGATAACTGGACACCACAGATATTCAACATTGAGCGGTGGTGGTCTAGTTATACACTCAAAGTTCTTGCATCTCTGCGAACTGCTCTAGTAAGACAATTTGGGGAACCTGAAGAGAATGATAAATACAGTATCGTTTGGATTGCATTCTGCCGCTTGATAATTGAGACTTCATCAGCAGCTTTTAACCATGTTTCCATGTCATTCAGTGATACGGTAACTCATCATAATATTGAATATGTAGAAAAACTTTTTTTAAGTATTCTTGAATTTATCCTCAAAGCTGCTGAGAAAAATATTATTGGTAGTGCCAAAGTACTGAAAGTAGATGCTCGAAATATAATCAATCTAGATAACATTAAGGTGAATAAGGTGATAACTTCGCCTCCTTATCCAAATCGAATCAGCTATATTCGTGAACTCCGTCCATACATGTACTGGACAAAATTTATAGATGAGGCAAAAGAAGCGGGTGAACTAGATTGGTTGGCTATTGGTGGAACTTGGGGAATTGCAACTAGCCGTCTCAACTCTTGGATAATAGAAGAAAAAGCTTTACCAGAAAAAATCTTCTCTACTGTAAAAAAAATAAAAATGTCTGAGGGAAAAAACTCACACCTTATGGCGATTTACGTTTTGAAGTATTTTCATGATATGCACTTACATCTGAGTTCGATTAGATCTATTTTGGAAAATGGGGCTGAACTTCACTATATTGTCGGTAACTCAACCTTTTTCGGTAATATGGTTGACACAGCAGATTTGCTTTCTGAGTCTATGAGAGTTCTTGGCTACTCAAAAGTTCATTCTGCGATCGTTAGAAAACGGAATTGTAATAAAGCCTTGTACGAGTACTGCATTTCCGCAAGTTGGTCAGCAGGCTAACAATCTTATTGGAGCGGTGAGCAGAGACTTGCGCTTTGTTTTGGTAGTATTTGCCCCCGCTCAACAGAGCCGCTAGACTCATTAAGTAAACTTAGAAAAATGTAACGGTGGTGAAGCGTGAAAACCAATCCCGTTCTACACTTCTTCTGCGGAAAGATGGCATCAGGAAAGACAACGTTATCGAAAAAGCTGGCATCCGACCATCGTGCCATTTTGATCAGTGAAGATCTCTGGTTGTCGAAGTTGTACCCAGAAGAGATTAGCACCTTTGATGATTATTTAAGATATTCGTCACGCTTAAAATCTGTAGCCTCACAGCACATACAAGACATTCTTACCCAGGGAATATCTGTTGTTCTAGATTTTCCAGGAAATGTTCCTTCTCAACGCCAATGGTTTCGCTCCATTTTTGAAGCAGCTAAAGTCAATCATGCACTTCATTACATTGTTGCGCCTGACTCCTTGTGCAAAGAGCAACTGCGGAAACGGAATGCTGAACAGCCCGAAGGTTCGATGATTATGTCTGAGGCAGAATTCGACTCCATCACCGCATATTTTCAACCCCCGATCGCCGACGAAGGCTTTAACATCATTAGATATGATTCCACTTCAATAGGGTTGTCAACCTAGCAAAAGCATCGCAATGTGCATGTGAGAGGCAGTGTCCGCAGCACAACAAGGCTATTGCAACATACTGAATCAGGGTGTGTGAATGCTCAATCACTGAAAATCGATCGCGCCTCCACCCAATCGATTTTCTGAGTGAACCGATGCAGTCCTAAAATGAGATTGCAGTTGTGATAGGGAAAGCCTGTGGCGTTTAAAGTTGGTCTACTCGGACTGGGAACGGTCGGAACGGGAACGGTAGAAATTCTGCGCGACCCGATTCAGCGACATCCCCTGCTTCAAGAACTCGTGATTCACAAAGTCGGAGTCCGATCGCTCGACAAACCCCGCTCAATTGATATCCCTGCTGACTTGTTGACGACTGATTTAGAGGCGATCGTTACCGATCCAGACATCGATATTGTGGTGGAAGTGATCGGCGGATTAGAGCCTGCTCGATCGTTAATACTGAAAGCGATCGCTCACAAAAAACACGTCGTCACGGCCAATAAAGCGGCGATCGCTCGATTTGGTGAAGAAATCTTCTCAGCGGCCGCCGAAGCAGGTGTGTACGTTCTGTTAGAAGCAGCCGTAGGTGGCGGTATTCCCGTGATCGAGCCGATCAAACAGTCTCTCTGCGCCAATCGCATCAGCACCGTTACAGGCATCGTCAACGGCACGACCAACTACATTCTGACGAGAATGCAAACCGAGGGCGGCGACTTTGCCGAGATCCTGGCAGACGCTCAACAACTGGGATACGCCGAAGCCGATCCGACCGCTGATGTCGATGGATTGGATGCCGCCGATAAGATTGCGATTCTGGCTTCTCTCGCCTTTGGTGGACGAATCAAGCTTCCTGAAGTCCACTGTGAGGGCATTCGTCAAGTCAGCGCCACCGATATCGCCTACGCCGAAAAATTGGGATTTGTGATCAAGCTGCTGGCGATCGCCAAACGAGAACCCCACACCGATCCTGAACAATTGCAGCTTAGAGTCCATCCCGCCCTCGTTCCCAAAGCTCATCCCCTCGCCAGCGTCAACGATGTCTACAACGCAATTTTGATTGAAGGCGACCCGATCGGTCAGGTGATGTTTTTTGGCCGAGGAGCCGGAGCCGGGCCAACGGCCAGCGCGGTCGTTTCTGACATTCTCAACATTGCCGCCTTACTCAAAGTGGGACGCGGACAACTCCTTCAAGCTGACGGCACACCACTTCTCGATCCGCTTTTAGCTTGTTCTCACCAGCACTATTGCGCGATCGCCTCGATCGAAGACCTGGTAACCCGCTTTTACGCCCGATTTCTCACTCAGGACTATCCCGGTGTCATCGGCAAACTGGGTACCTGCTTTGGAGATCACCAAGTCAGCCTAGAATCAGTTGTCCAGACGGGCATTCGAGACGGCTCGGCTGAGATTGTCGTCGTCACCCACGATGTCCGCGAAGGCAATTTTCGTAAGGCACTAAACGAGATTCAGGCGTTGCCCACCATTGCTAGCGTCGCCAGTGTGCTACGAGTGCTCTAGAACAAATCTGAAAAAATCTTCTCAATCAAACGATACATTTCAGCCTTTGACTTAAGGACTCAAAGAACCGTAACATGCTGAAAACGGAGTTTCATCAAACCCAAACGCTAACCCTGTAGCTGCGATCGTTCTCAACTCTGTGAACCCCTCCCTCATTGTCGCACAAAGCACAAATCATCGCTAAATGCAAACATGAGGAGGAACATTACAAAATGTTGCGAAGTGATCAGGATGGTGAACCAAATACCGCAGAATAATCACGGAAGGTCGCTAAGTCAAACAACGCTTGTGTAACCAAAGTAACCGCAAGGCGAACTGGATCTACTCAGCAAACCTCAAGGTTCAAAAGCCTCTGACGATCGCAAAGTCGCAAGCTTCAAAACCTGAGTGCAGACTTAACAAGCCATTTGGGGAAATCCCGTTTAAACATACTCGGTTACACTACTTTTGGAGGAATCCATCAATGAGTATTGTCACGAAATCAATCGTGAATGCAGACGCTGAAGCTCGTTACCTCAGCCCTGGCGAACTAGATCGGATCAAAGGCTTCGTCACCACTGGCGAACGTCGTCTCCGCATCGCTCAAACCTTGACTGACTCTCGTGAGCGCATCGTCAAGCAAGCAGGCGACCAACTGTTTCAAAAGCGCCCCGATGTCGTCTCTCCCGGTGGCAACGCATACGGCGAAGAAATGACCGCTACCTGCCTGCGTGATCTCGACTACTACCTGCGTCTCGTCACCTACGGGATTGTTGCAGGCGATGTCACCCCGATCGAAGAAATCGGTATCGTCGGCGTTCGTGAAATGTACAACTCTTTGGGCACTCCCATTCCGGCGGTTGCAGAAGGCATTCGTGCGATGAAAAACGTGGCGGCTTCCTTGCTGTCTGGCGAAGATGCTTCTGAAGCTGGCTCCTACTTCGACTACGTGATCGGTGCAATGCAGTAATTGCTGCCCACCCTTTTAGATTGATCAAGACCACGCGACTTACGGGAATAAATCATGCAAGACGCAATTACCTCAGTTATCAATACGTCTGACGTTCAAGGCAAGTACCTCGATACGTCTGCTCTCGAAAAGCTCAAAGGCTACTTCCAAACGGGTGAACTGCGCGTTCGTGCGGCAACCACCATCTCGGCTAACGCGGCTGCGATCGTCAAAGAAGCCGTTGCAAAATCCTTGTTGTACTCGGACATCACTCGTCCCGGTGGCAACATGTACACAACTCGTCGTTATGCGGCTTGCATTCGTGACCTCGACTACTACCTGCGCTACTCCACCTACGCAATGTTGGCTGGCGATCCTTCCATCCTCGACGAGCGCGTGCTCAACGGCTTGAAGGAAACCTACAACTCTTTGGGCGTACCTGTGGGTGCAACGGTGCAAGCGATCCAAGCGATGAAAGAAGTCACCGCTGGTTTGGTCGGTTCTGACGCTGGCAAAGAAATGGGCGTTTACTTCGACTACATCTGCTCTGGCTTGAGCTAACTGAAGGGATGAAGAATGAGGGATGAGGGATGAATTAAGTTCGTCGTTCATGGCTCATTGTTTGTCACTCTAATGTGAGGTTTTGGAAGTCTGGGGTTTGGTGTTAGCTTGTCAAAGGCTAGTCTGAGAAATGGTTTTAGCGATCTAACATTGCCTCTCGACTTCCAACCTTCCAACCATCAATTTTGATATATCATCCAAAAGGTTTGCGGTGCTTTTGAGTTTGTGAATTCGCCTGAAAAGGTTTTGACTCGATCGTAACTTGCCAAGTTTTTGAGAAATATTCCACTTGTGTAACGGGTTTTGAATTGTGGTATGAGTTAGTTGATTCAAGACTCAACATTCAAAACCATCCTCAGCCTACTCAGGAGAAAATAAGACCCATGAGAATGTTTAAGGTTACTGCCTGCGTTCCTAGTCAGACTCGCATCCGCACCCAGCGCGAGCTGCAAAACACCTACTTTACAAAGTTGGTTCCTTACGACAACTGGTTTCGTGAGCAACAGCGGATTCAAAAGATGGGCGGCAAGATTGTCAAGGTTGAATTGGCAACAGGCAAGCCTGGACTAGATACCGGGTTGCTGTAGTAAGCTGAGTTTCTAAAAGTTTGTTAACTCTGAGCATTAGCTGTGGGGGTCGTGATGACCTCCTTTTTTATGCTTGTTCATAAACGAGAACAGTTGATCAAATGAAAAGTTCTAATTGCTTCTCCACAACTTGCTGCTTGACAACGTTGGTCTTTGTCAGCGTGTCATCTTGAATGTATTGAAGAATGCAGTTAGCAACATATTGCCCAAGCTTTACTGGGACTGCATTACCAATCATTTGCTCTAGACAGGTTTTTGTGCCAAGCCATTTGAAGCCTTCTGGAAAAGTCTGAATGTAGCTTCTTTCTAATGTAGTCAAAGGACGCACTTCTTTGGGGTCACAGAGGTCGCCCTCATGCTGGCGGTAGTTTTTAGGCACAGGTCGATTAACTCCGCGAATCGTCGGACTCGGCTCATAGACGCTAAAAATCCCTCTGCGCGCATAGCTTCTAGGATGCCGATAATAAAACTTGATGTCTAAACGATCGCCCATATAATCATCAACCGTCATCGGATGAACTGACTGGTTTTTAATCAAGTGATGATCCAAAAATCCGTCTTCTGAGTGCAGATGCCCAACCAGAATAAATCTTTTTCTGATCTGAGGAACGCCGCAATAGCTAGCATCTAAAACCGTGGAACTTAGCCCATAGCCGATCGATTTAAGGATCAAAAGCGTTTCTTGCAATACACGACTGCTTTTAATCCGCTCTACATTTTCCATTAAAAACCAGTCAGGTCTGACTTTGGAAATCAGCTTTGCATATGAGATCGTCAGATTTGCTCGTCCAAGCGTTTCGTCTCTCTTTCCAGCGCTCGAAAAGTCTTGACAGGGCGGGCCACCAATGATGATGTCTGGCTGCCATTCCTGAAATCTCCCGACATCTTCAACATTTGACAAATCAACTTGAAAGATCGGGTGATCAAAGTTGGCGGTATAGACTTCGCAAGATTCTGTCCAGTTGTCAAAAGCGGCCGCCACTTCAAAGCCAGCAGTTTGCACCCCTAATGAAAGACCACCACACCCAGCAAATAAGTCGATCGCTCTCATGGTCAGTCAAAAAGATCGGGTGAGTTGAAGATAATAGCATCAAGCCTTCTTTTGGGGCTTAGTCAGCTCAAAATCTAGATGCAAAGCTATCTTATTTGCGTTGGCTCTGCGAATCGTAATTCTATATCAGTTTTGTTGATATCGTCAGTTTTGGGCGGCTTACCTGATTGATTAAATTTGCGTGAATTCGATGGAGTTTTCTCGCTTCGTTGTTCAGCGCTTCTGCCCCCCAACCCCCCAATTTTGGGGGACTTTGAGACAATATTTC